>NZ_AYMH01000019.1:0-185181 GCF_000633475.1 Bacillus sp. H1a
GATGCTTTATGAGACTAAGCTAATACTTTATGAGAATGAACTGATACTTCGCTAAACTGAGCTGATTTTCGTTAAACTGTGGACAAAAATTAAAACCTTATGATAAAACAAAACTATAACTACATTGAATTGAACAAAAAACTAAACTTATGGTACAATAATTCCGTCAAAAAAATCAAAAACTCCTCTCGGTGTTGGTCGCACCAAAAGGATTGAATAAATCTAATCTACATACAATTTAGATACTTAAATCACAAGTTATTATTTAAAGTCAAGTTCTTGGGAGGAACTTGTCTTTTTTATTTTTATCAAATTTATACTCAGACACAACACTCACACCGAAAAACAAGGAGGTGAATTACATGAACGATAGCAAAGAATTTTGTCCTCATTGCAACGCTAATTTGCAAGGTGATCCGATTCCTAAAGAATCACAAAAATGGTATGGCTGCACTCATTTTACTCGAAAAATCGGGATTTCAAGTATCACACGCGATACAATCTTGAACTGGCAATGTCCTGATTGTAAAAAAGAGTGGGGAAATTAAGCTTCTCCACTCTCTTTTTTATCGAAATATGGCTTTACTACTTTCTCTATATAAGTTTCTATAGTTTCCAAACTAGCACTTATTTGTCGTTCTTCTTTTAGTTTTTCATATATTTTTTCTGGTGTTTGTCCACAAGAATAACGAGTCCATATTGCTCTTATGATAACTGGCGGTAAGGCTTCTTTGTTTTTAACTTTTCGTAGCATATTTGACCATTTATCTCGACTTCTACCCATTTTCCAATCATTTGTCACCTTTCAATTTTTCTTGAAACAACTTTTGAACAGCTAGCGATGCCGGGTCTATTTTCTGAACACCTTTTTGTTCTCTAATTTTAACTGATAATCTCTCTTTCAATTGCTCAACTCCCCCATAGTAACCATGATTTATTTTCAAGTATTCGTTTATTTTCATAGTATTGGGATATTTACGCTTTCCATCTTCAGCTATTCTTAAATTTTTCATACGATATTTATAAGCGATTTCTAACATTTCATCAGTTAATAGTGGTTTAGACCGTTTGTTTTGCCCTGTATTAATTTGTGAAGGCTTATCCAGTATTTCTGGGTATTTTTCTCTTAAACTATTCATCAGCGTTACGTGAGAGCCTTCATATGCATAATTTTCTTGCATGTAACGAAAAGTCCTCGAATAGTTATAGCGACCTGACTTTTCTTTGTAAGATTTAAGATGTTTATAGGCAATAGCTAATTCTTCACCGCTTAATACTTTTGGCCTTCCTTTTCCTTGTTGGTTTTCAAATTTTTCATAAGCTTTTAATCTTGTTTTTAGCATTTCAATTTCCGCTTGTTTGTTTAGTAATTTAGTATTTAATAATTGCGTTTGTCTTTTTTCTTTCTCATATGAATCCCAGTTCTTTTTTATTTTGTCATTTAAAGAGTCGAGCAAGGATCTAAAGGAATTAGCTTTCATTTCAACAAAGCCTTCCTTGCTATATTGTCGTACTGGAACAATTACTTTCTGTCCATCTACGTTATGCTCTAAAGGTTTTACACTACCTACATCATCAATAAAATTAAAATTAGGGCTTACTTTTAATTTTTCATCCGAACCGTTATAACTCATAAGTCGCACCTCTTTTGATTTTTAATTTAAAACAATTATATCATTTTTAAAAAATATAAAAGAAGGGAAACTTATAACTCATAGAGAATTTTATTTAAAAAACATAAAGGAGTTGGAGTTTATGGCGATAAAAGAACTTGTAAAACAGACTACTTTAACAGAGCGGATATCACGAATACTTAACGATTCAACAGAATTACAAAAGGAAATCCAACGTTTATCAAAACGGTTCGACAACAAAAATAGGGAGTGCGAGGTATTAAAGGAAAAGTGCGAGGAATTAAGCAAAAAATTGGCATTTTACGACAGAATACATTCACTCAAAACTAATAAATAGCAATTAAATCCGTGAACAATAAAAAATCCTTTTAGTGCGCTAACAACAAAAGAATTAAAATATAACAATGTGCTATTGTTTGAAGTCAAGTTCTAATTCTTGGGGACTTGGCTTTTTATTTTTGTCAAACTTATAGTTAGACACGATATTCACTGCTTTCTTGAAATCATATTTCTCGCATAAATCCAAGAAGTAGGAACGATTTTCGTATTTTAAAATCTTTTTCCAAATATCGTAATCTAATAAACCTAACAAATCAGCGTCTTCTAGCTTCTCTTTAGCAACTTGTTCATCTGTCTTATCTTCTAATATGAATCTCTTTTTCAAACCTTGTGACCATTGCAATTGCGCTTACCTTTGAAACACTCAGCACATTCTCGGAATAATTTTAAATACTTTTCATCATCTTCCTCAAGATATCTCCGTAAAAAATCAAAAGGCGTCATCGAATCATTTTTAGCTTTTTTAATATGCGCTTTACTCAGTTCCTGATCCAAACCCCAAGTACCATGTTTACTTAAATAATTTTGAGCTTCATCTCCATCTTGCAAATCCAAACCATATTTATAACTCGTACTTAATCCGAATTTTTCACAAGCCTTTTTCCACAAAAAAGTATTTTTTCTCTATAATTTTCAATTCAACATCATTTATATAGAACAACGCAATATGTACATGTGGGTGGAATCCATTCTTACTATATGTAACCTCAAAAACTTGAATTCTACCAATCAAATCTAACTCATCTCTAATATTGTTATAAGCTCGTCCACTCATAAATTTACGAGTGGCATTTCCTGATTTTTCCAACATTTCTTTTGATCTATCAGCTTTATTATGACCAAACGTAAGGGTTAATAAAGCGATATAACCACCTTCACTTAAAAGCATGCTGTAAATCCTTACGTCGTCTCTCACTAATTTTCGCTGCGCAAACCGGACAATTTCAAACACTTCCAAAAACCAATAGGCCATTATGAAATGCCCTTTTAGTTTTTTTATGTTCCCAAACCTGAACGTTGGTTTTATTATTCACTAATCTAAGACACTTAGAAACCCGTTCATTTGGTAATGCTTTTCTTGCAACAGAAGCGTTTTTTCTATGAGGCGTGCACCTTTTTTACGGGTGTGATGGGATTATCGATAGAAAAAAACTGTTTTTCCATCTTCTTTCACGAAAATTAACTCAAGCGCTTGCATACTTTATTCACTCCTTTTGATTTATAGATTAGAAAGATCTGACGTGCTTACAAGTTGTACAGCATGAAGTGGTGATCCTTGTAATGAAGCAAAAGCACGTGCTACAGCATGTACTTCCCTAAATCTGCATTTGTTTTAATATGTTTGAATTGCTTGTTCTTAGAAACTGTTTTTCCATTTTTGTCTAATCCGCCGTTTAATACGAGACGTAAAGTTAAATCCATTACGATTGTTTCAACTGCCATGTTGATCACGCCCTTTCACTCTATAAATAGGGAGTAAATGTCATGTTTTGGCGTGAAATTTTTTCTTTTTTTTGGTACTCTTAAAAGAGCAAGAGAGGAGCTTTCGGGAGAATGAATCGTAAATGGTTATTTTGGATTCCTGTATTATTATGGATGGGGCTTATTTTCCATTCCTCAGCACAGCCATATAAAAAACAGGATATGCGCTCAAATATTGAGCAATATGTAAATGTTGAGTTTGTAAAAGAGAATTTTTCATGGGTATCTATCGATTATGGCGGAGGTACACCTGTTAGTATCGCAAATAAGGGTGTAGGTGGTTTTATTGAGTTCTTCCTTCGTAAAGGTGCTCATTTTACGGTGTTCTTTATGCTTGGTTCATTGGCGTACTTTGCTTTTCATAGGTCGGGTTATTCGAGGAAACGGTGCTTTATATATGCCCTTCTTTTCGTTGCGGGCTATGCAACATTTGATGAAATTCATCAAGGGTTTACGGGGGGGCGTACACCAATGTGGCAAGATTCATCGCTTGATACGTGCGGCGGATTAACAGGAATTATAATAAGTAATTGGTTTTGGCATAGAAAAAGGAGCTAATCTTATTTCGAGATCTGCTCCTTTTTTATTTATCCAACAATTTTCGGACAGTAAGACTCCCGCCCAAAAATTCGGCGGGAGTCTTACTGTCTATAAAAGCTCGATTGGTGAGGGCTAATAATCAGCGGGGGATGGCCCCCTACTGATTAAAGTTTCACTTTATACACCAAGTAATTCTTTTAGTTCGTCTGTTGATAGTTCGGTCATCCAACTATCGCTTGTAATGACGGCGTTGTTTAATGATTGTTTTCGTTCCAACATTTCATCAATTTTCTCCTCAAGCGTTCCTGTTGTAATGAGTTTATGAACGTGAACGAAGCGTTTTTGACCAATGCGATATGCACGGTCTGTTGCTTGGTTTTCTACAGCTGGATTCCACCAACGGTCATAGTGAATGACATGGTTGGCAGCAGTTAAGTTCAATCCTGTTCCGCCGGCCTTTAACGATAAGATGAAGATGTCATACGTTCCGTTTTGGAACTGCTCGATCATCTTGTCACGTTCTTTCTTCGGTACACTCCCGTTTAAGAAGAGGACACGCTGACCGAAATTTTCTTCTAGCACACGTTTTAGCATGTTCCCCATGCCAATGTATTGAGTGAAGATTAGGCAACTTTCATTTTGGTCTTTTATATTTTCGATGAGCTCCATTAACGTTTTTGTTTTCATAGAGCGTTCGATGATATCTTGTGGTTCTTCTTCTTTCAAATAAAGGGCTGGGTGGTTACAAATTTGTTTTAGCTTGTTCAGCATAAGTAGTATAAATCCGCGTCTTTCAATTCCGCTTAATCCTTCTACATTTTGTAATGTATCTTGAACAAGTTGTTCATATAAGGAAGCCTGTTCACCAGTTAGTGGACAATAAGCTTTCTGTTCTTGTTTATCTGGCAAGTTTAATGCGACTGTTTGATCTTTCTTCGTACGACGCAGTAAAAATGGCGAGATAAATCGTTGTACTTGCTGGATTTTTCCTTCATCACGGTCCTTTTCAATCGGCGTGACGAAGCGGCGCTGGAATTGTCCTAAGCTTCCGAGATACCCATGATTGATAAAGTCGAAAATAGACCAAAGCTCAGCAAGTCGGTTTTCCATTGGTGTACCGGTTAAAGCAATTTTGTGATTTGCTTGTAGGTTTCTTACTGCTTTCGACTGTTTCGTATGCGGGTTTTTTATATTTTGAGCTTCATCTAAAATAACAGCATCCCAGCATAAGGTACTAAGTTCTTCTTCATCAAGCTGAGCTAATGCATAAGAAGTTAATACAACATCTGCTGATTGAAGGAAGTCTTTAAATGCTTCGCCTTTAGCTCGGTTACTTCCATAATGTAATTGAACACGTAAATTTGGTGCGAAACGCTCAAATTCTTTTTGCCAATTTCCAAGGACCGATGTTGGTGCCACAATTAATGCGGGCCCTGTTTGGAGATTGTTTTCTTTAGCGTATAGTAAGTAAGTTATCGTTTGAATACTTTTTCCAAGTCCCATATCATCAGCTAATAATGCTCCAAAGCCAAGTTCACGTAAGTATAGCAACCATTCAATACCGTGTTGTTGATATGGACGGAGTGTTGCTTGTAGCGAAGATGGTACGTCTACTTTTGGAATATCTCCAATGTGCAATAGTTTTTGGAACAGCTCTTCATAATATCCATCTAGCTCAATTTCAATATCGGTAAACGGACTATCGTCTTCTACAATTTCCGTTTCTGCGGTGCTAGATAAATGTTGTTGCAACACGTCTTTCATTTCTAGTCCATATTTATCTGCACGGTTCATTAGTTTTTTTACTTCTTCAATAAAGGCAGGATCTAGTCTCATCCATTGACCATTCAAATTGAAAAGACGTTTGTTCTGCTCAACAAGTTCAAAGAATTCACTTTCTGATAAATCAATTCCGTCCGTTGAAATGCGCCAGTCGAAATTAACGAGCGTATTCATGCCGAAGAAGGACTGTGTTTGCGCTGTACTTTGCTTCAGCTGTACACGTAACTTCGGTTTTGTTGCTTTTAAATTTTGCCACCATGATGGTAGTAAAATTGTAATACCTGCTGCAAGTAATTCATTACTTGCCTCTGTTAAGAAATTCCAGGCTTCAGTTTCAAAGAGTTCTTCTCGGAACTTGTCGTCCTCTTTTAACCACGGTACGAGTTTACTGAATCCTTCTTGCGTTTCAATAATCCGCTCTTCGTAATCGTGCCACCTTTTTGGCAAGGAATCGATACTTTCATATACATATATGCGATGCGCACCACGTTTTGGCGTAACGACTGTTTCGAGCTTCCACATTTCAAATTCTTCTTGTGGTTCTTGCAGTCGTAAGCCAATTGTAAATGGAAGGTCATCTTCAATGTAACCAATTTTTCGAAGCCAATCTTCTTCATGTAGTGCTGTTTCCAGTTGCCTTTTCGTAAAGTCATAATGTTCATATAGTCTCTTAGCATCTTCCCAGCCGTCATTTGAGCGAGTGTCTTGCAAGATACTTTCGTTCACCGCTGAAGTGAAAAGAGATGCTAATGTTTCGTCTTCGATTGGTATATTATGAACTTTCCAAGATGGCTGCTGAGACCAACGCTCCATGTCGGGTACGAAGCTTCCGCTTACGAAAGCGTCCCATAATTCATTTGCATCTTTCGTAAGTGCTGTAATAGGACCGTTCATTTGAATATTTGCAAATGAGTTCATCGGCTTATTTGCAATGTATTCAAATGCTTGCACATTCATTAGCATAATACCTTGTTTTCCGTCATACGTTGCTTCTTTTAGAAACGTGCCGTAAAAGGAAGTAGAGTGCCATGTGAATGCATTTTGTTTCCAAGTTGCTACGGATAAGGGAGTGCCGCTATCATCTTCTCCCCAAAGGAACCAACCTTGGCTAACGTGCTGGAGCCTGATTGTTACTTCAGTTTGTATGATCATCGATTAATTTTCCTTTCCGTAATTCTTCTTGTAGTGCACGCAGACGTGAATGTAAGTTGGCAATATGAATAATGAAAGTATCCCATTCATCAGTTCGTTTCAGTCGTTTATAAAGCATACGTAATTTCTTTAAGTAACGAACGGCGCGTTTATATGATTTACGATTTCGCTCTTCAATTGCTTCCGTTGCGGCAAGGTGATAAAGAGGAAGTGCTACTTCAGGCGCTTCTTTTTCAATATCTTTCAATGGTTCTTTCAAAAGTTCGATTGCTTCAAATCCATATAAGAGATGAAGCTCCGCCCATGCGCGGTACTGCTTCTTCGCAAGTACGTATTGTTCATAGTTCGTGAAGCTATATGGTAACAGTTCTTGTAAGATCATTTCAAATCCCGCTTGTTCATTCGTATGCGTTGCATATGTTTCATACATCATTACAAATAAACGAACGATATCTTTTATGAAAACGCTATCCGCTTGTTCTTGTATCGTTTGTTTTACTTGCTTATACGTAAAGGAAAGCCAGTTTTTAGCACGATCCCACTGCATCGCATTTAATAACTCTTCTAACCAATAAAAGTAAAGGCTCACAACAGAAGCAGGCTGTTTTTCAAGCAATTCCATGGCATCTTTGTCTTCGTTATTTAAAAAGAGCAGGTGAGAAGATGTTAATGCTTTGGAAAGTGGATTGATTTTCGTTTCGATTCGCTTTTCCTCTTCTTGTAGTTGCTCTTCTTCTCTTAAAAGTTCACCCCATATGTGACGATAAATGAAGAATCGTTCTTGTGTATAGGAATCCGTAGAGAAGAATACTTCATGTACGAGACGAGCTGTTTCTTGTAAAATCGGTTCGGATTTTGCGGGAATCGCTTCTGTTTTTAAGTCCCGTACGATGGCTTCAACTTTATCGACGAATAGACGAACAACGTTCACGGGTTGGTGATAAGAATATAGTTTGTTTACTTCAAATTCTTGAATTTCTTCTAATAATTTTTGAAAGCAATAAAGTGCCGCGTGTAGCTTAAATAATTCATGGATAGCAATGATACGCGGGGCTTTCCGTTCCAATTTTGTATAGAAGTCTGTAAAAAGACTCATAAGAAAATACATTTGTTTATAAGTGAGCCGAGCCTGTTCTTTTTTAAATGATTCATATTCATTTTCAAAGTACGATTGCCAACTTTTATAATCCTTTTCTTCAAAGGCAGATGATTGCAATACTTGCCTTGCAGTTCGAATAGGAGGAAGGGAAGGTTTCGTATTATTTTTGAATAAAGTTAATACATCTCCTACCTGCCCGAAACTTGAAGCCGCAGATAGCAATACAGCGAGCATATGCTCACATTGCGTTGGTGCGAAGCAATCGCAATAGCTTTCGGCAACATTACGAATCGGGATGTGAACGCTATATACACTGCCTTCAGCATCTACAGTTCCTGATAGCGTATAGCCATCAAAGTCAACGTTATAGACAACACCACTACGATACAGGTGCCGAGCTGTAGCGACATGTTCTTGATCAGCTACTTGCTCCGGATCAAGCCCTTGAACGAACTCATTCGCAATCATCATAATTTCATCTTTCGTAATTGAGTGTTGCAGCATAATTTTCCTCCGTACACAGATTTCTTTCCTTTACCATTATAAACAAAAAATGCTCAAAACAGAAAAAATGAAATTTGAATTATAAAGATGTGCTAACAATGTACATATGAAGGGCAATATCTGTAATAATGAAAGTATTGTTAATGTTAATGGAAATGTATTATAGCACTCTCTTGAAGCAAATATTAGGCTGAAATAAGAGGAAGTATATGTGGTTGGGTTCGTTCATATAAGAAAGACTATCTCATTTACTTGAGATAGTCTTTTCTACGATTAGGAGCGTGTTTGATTTAATATTGCTTGTACATATGGATCATTTAATATTTGTTCTATGAGCGGTAGCATTTCTCGCTCGAATGGAATGTCGATAGGAAATGGCTTTTGAGAGCCAGGTGTTATTCCATATTGTACGATTTTGTAATGTGCATTTTCTTCATGGTTGAGCACAATTAATTTATAGCGATTGTCATCGTTTGCGAGTGAAAAGTCAATTGCGATAGCATCATATGTTACATCATCTTTATATATGTATGGTTTCGGTGTACCGACCCAGTCTACTGCCGATTGTAAATTCATGGATATAACCTCCTTATATATATATTATAAAAAAATAAAAGCCAGCTCTCAATAAAGAGAACCGGCTGTAATTTAGCGGTCATTGGTTATTTTAAAATTTTCACTTTAACAGTTTTGCGTCCCCATTTTTGAGCAGCGCTATCTGATCCAAGTAGAATGTCGATACGGTTACCTTTAATTGCACCGCCAGTATCACCAGCGATAGCTTCTCCATATCCTTCTACCCATACTTTAGATCCTAATGGGATTACTTTCGGGTCAACAGCGATCATTTTCATGTTTGGGTTCGCTGTTAGGTCATGACCCATTGCAGTTAATACACGGCCGCCGTATGTGCCACCGTTTTCGCTCGGATGAGCTGTATATGCTGTAGCTACAACTGTTAACTCACGACCATCAGAAGGTTCGTGAGTTTCAGCAGCTTTCACAGCAGGCTTAGCAGCTGTTTTTACTGGTGCAGGCGCTTGAGCCTTAGCAGGTGCTTCAGCTTTAGCAGGAGCAGGCGTTTCTTGTTTCTCGATAACAGGTGCTGTACCTGTTAAGAAAGGAACATGAACATAAGCCGTTTTCCCGTTATATTCAAATTGTAACCACTCATTTTGTACTTGGTTCGTTGTTTCGATCATATCGTCTTTCTTAAGCGTTCCAAGAATTTCTGAGTTTGTGTTCGCTTCAGCACGTACGTTTAATACGTTAGCTGTTACGTAGTATGAGCTTTTTGTAAACTCTGTACTTACGAATGCGTCTTTACCATCTAATTTGATTTGTGACCATCCGTTTTCTGTATTTAGAACATCTAATTTATGACCATTTAGTAATTTACCGACAACTTTTGATTCAGTAGTAGGGTTTTCTCGTACGTTTAGTACGTCTGTTGTAACAACAGTTTCTGCGCTAGCAGATGATGTGAAAATCCCAAGACCAAAAACTGCTGCTGTTGCTATACCAATTAATTTTTTCATGATAGCCTCCATTGCGTTTGTTTTCGTGTCCTCATTATAGCAACAGATTTTTTCGGATTTGGGGAAAACACACAATTACAAACCATTCGTAATCAGTCGTTAACACTCTGTAATATGGCCAAAAATATAGGAAATCGTTTTTCATTCCATGCAATTAGTAGGTTTCTAATTATAGTCAAAATATTTAATACAACATGTTCTTTTCGATGTAGATAAAAACATTACAGAAGTGTTACGTAATGTTTACTAAACGATTACATTCCTTGAGTATTTTACCGTTTTATGGGTAATATAGTTATATAAACATAAACATTTCGTTTGTGAAGTTATAAACACGCGCTATATACTAGCAAAAAAACCACATAATTGTTACAAGAAAAAAGGGTTTTTAGGTAAGAATGTGTCCTTTTTTACAACTGTAACACATCCTTTTAGGGGAAATCTTTTCCCATCCGCATTTTTCTCACGCAATTTGACAGCAGTATTCCTATCCTTTAGCTCTTGCAGAGTGAAAAGGTTAGACGGAAGGTAAGGCTGTCCATAAGAATTCTAATTGGTGAAGGCGAAACAGAGAGAGCCGAAAGAAAATCACCGCAAAAATTATAGTTTTCTATCCGATTTAACGCATTGGAATTAACTGTTTTAGTAAAACATCTGAAGGGGGATTTGATGAGGAAACTGACAAAAACATTTATCGTATCATTAACACTCTGTATTGCATTTGCGATTTGGGGGATTATTCCCGCATCTATTATTGGAAAAGGTAGCTTAGGAAATGTAACAACTACAATTCAAACTGCATTAGTTAGTAAGTTTGGATGGTTTTATATTATTTCTGTTTCTGTATTTTTAGGAATTGCGATCTTTTTAATAGTTTCTAAGTACGGTTCGATTCGTTTAGGTAAAGATGATGATGAACCTGATTATAGTTATATGACATGGTTTGCTATGTTATTTAGTGCCGGAATGGGAATTGGTTTGGTTTTCTGGGGCGTTGCGGAACCGTTAAATCATTTATACACACCTCCTTTCGGAGAAGGTGCAACTGAAGAGAGTGCACGTCTTGCTCTCCGTTTCTCATTTTTCCATTGGGGACTACATCCGTGGGGATTATATGCACTTGTAGCATTATGTATTGCGTATTTTACATTTAGAAAAGGAAAGGCAAGTACAATTAGCGCGACAGTTGGTCCACTATTTAAGAGCGGTGAACATGGTCGTCTTGCTCATATGTTTGATGTTTTAGCTGTATTTGCGACAGTGTTTGGTGTGGCGACATCATTAGGACTTGGTGCAAAGCAAATTGCCGGTGGTGTTAGTTATTTAACATCTATTCCGAACTCATTAACGACACAGTTAGTTATTATTGCAATTGTAACAGTTCTTTTCATGTTATCTGCACAGACAGGACTTGATAAAGGTATTAAATATTTAAGTAATACGAACATTATTTTTGCGTTTGCACTTATGATAATTGTATTATTTTCAGGACCAACAAACTTTATTATGAATTACTTCACTTCAACAATTGGTTCATACATTCAAGAATTGCCAAGTATGAGTTTCCGCTTAAGTCCATTAAATGAAGGTGGAAACAAGTGGATTCAATCATGGACTATTTTCTACTGGGCATGGTGGATTGCTTGGTCACCATTCGTAGGTACTTTTATTGCCCGTGTATCACGTGGACGTACAATTCGTGAGTTCGTTATCGGTGTATTACTCGTACCGACATTAATTGGTGCGCTTTGGTTCTCTGTTTTCGGAGGAACAGGTATTCACATGGAGCTATTTGAGGGTACGAATATATATGGGCAAGTTAAAGAGATGGGGACAGAAGTAGGATTGTTTGCCATGTTTGACCATATGGGTAGCATGGGACCGGCTTTATCTGTTTTAGGTATTCTACTTATTGCAACATTCTTTATTACATCTGCAGACTCTGCGACGTTTGTTTTAGGAATGTTAACAACACACGGCAGCTTAAACCCACCAAATCGTATAAAAACGATTTGGGGTATTGTTCTAGCAGCGTTAGCTTCAATACTATTATACGTTGGTGGATTAGAAGCGCTGCAAACAGCTTCAATTATTGCAGCATTCCCGTTTGTGTTTGTTATATTCTTCATGATTGCAGCGTTGTTTAAAGAGTTGCAAAAAGAAGGACGTATGAAGCAGCTATAGATAATAGAAGGAAAAGGGCTGATTTTATATCAGCTCTTTTTTGTATGGAAGAGGTTTTGTATATAGTTAAGGGAAATAAAATGCGTTATTTTTTAAGTAGTATGCCTTTTATATAAAAGAAAAACGATTAATTTCGACAATTTTCGATATTTGGCAAATTCTATTCGTATTTTTGACAAAAAATTGTCGGAAATGTGTTGTCACTTTTATTTATATGTGCTATATTATTTCCTGTAAGCGATTTCAAATAGTTTTAAAGCGCATTCAAGGGGGACATCTAGAATAATGAAACGTTACGAAAGAAAGTGGAAGCATATTTGTTTGAAACGTGTGGCACATCGCAATGTCCAAGAAAGCACGGAACCTAAGACTGAAACGCGCAAAGAGCAGCAAGTGAAGCAATTGGTTCTACAAAAATAGCAATCACTTTTTCGTATATAAATGAAGGTCGATCGTTCGTTGGGGGATGGACGTGAAATAACTTTCAGCTAAGGGGTACTGTCTGATATATAGTATTACGGTAAGAAATAAGCACAGAGCATACGGCGCTCTGTGCTTATTTCTTATCCCGCTATTTGCAGGTAGTAAGAATCCTACCTCAAACTGTGGCTAATAATCAGTGAGAGCTGACCAAAACCCCCACTGATTAAAGTTTCACTTTATTTTTCTTTTTTGAATCGTACTGTTTTGTCCCAACCGATTACTTGTTTCTTGCTCTTTGCACGTAAATAAAGAATGAGGCTGCGAATAAATAAATACGTAAAGAGCTGTGCATACGTAAAGTACATAATGACGCTAATGAAAATGTTGGTCGGTGTAAAGGTTCGTTCGACGCTCTGGGCACTAAATAATTGCGAAATATATGTAATATATGCGACGTACCACATAAATAGTAATGGAATGCTATATTGAATTTGGAATATCCCAAGCAATCCAATTACAAACCAAACGTTTGAAATGATTAGAAATAGCCAAAATACGACATACACTAAAACTTGCTGTAAGGAATGGACGAGAAGTTTCCCTTTAAAGAAACTTAATGAAGAAAACATTTTTTCTAAAATGTATAAATTTCCTTGGAGCCAACGTGTACGCTGTTTAATAAGAATCTTTAAATGCTCAGGTTCTTGTTCCCATGTAATCGATTCCGGGACGATTGGTAAGAGATAGCCTTTTTGTGTAATTCGTAATGTTAACTCAGCGTCTTCGGCAATTGCATAAGGATCATAGCCGCCAAGTTCTTCTAATGCAGAACGACGAAGGAGCATGTTTGTTCCTGTCAATGAACCTGTTTGGAATAGTAACCAGCGCCCGGATTGCATAAGGAGCTGGAAAATCTGAAATTCTAATGAAATCATGCGTGTTAGCCAGTTTCTTTTCTCATTTACTGTACGAACATGTCCAACTGCTCCAACAGCATCTTCAAATGTTTCAGCATGTTCTACGAGCATTCGCAAAGCATATGGTTCAGGCTGATTATCCGCATCGTAAACGCAGAAATATTCACCATCCGAAATGCTAAGACCATAGTTTAATACACGCGACTTTCCTTTCGGTTCACCAGGCGGTACACGAATGTGACGAATATGGGCATAAGCTTTGTCGAAATCATCGCTAATTTCAGGTGTTTCATCTTGAGAGTTATCGTTTAATAAATAGACAGTTAGTTTGCCTGGATATTCAATCTTTGCCATCGCTTCTAAAGTATCTTTAATAACGACCCCTTCGTTATGGGCAGGTATTAAAATATCTACACTTGGATAATGTTCTAGCGTGCGATCTTTTCGTTTACTATTTCGATGAACTAAGCCTGCGAGTGTTAAGAGAGAGTAGTAAACGAGTAAGCTAGAGAATAGAAAGGCAGTAAAAATAAGTACATATTTAATTGAAAATATGATACTAATCCAAAATACGAGTAAGCAGAACACAAGGAATAAAAGGAGTATAACGAGTGTCATCATAATAATGTCGGTCCTTTTTGTCCAATTTGCTCTCGTGAAATTTGTATATCTTGGATTGCTTCAACTGCAAGCCATTGCCCCATTTTTGGTTGTAGGCGGTTCATTACAATATTAGCGCCTGCATCATTTGTGTTTTGCAGTAGAATAACCAGTGTATTGCTATCGTATTCAGCAACAAGGTCAAAGTTAGTTCTTACAGTATTAACTAATAATGAAGCCACACGATCCATGACACTTTCCTTTGTGTATTTACTAAAGGAAGTGAAATCAAAATAAATGAGAATACCTGTTTCATTACGACGATTCATTGCAGTTATTAATAATGCTTGGCGTCTTTCGAATTCTTGTCTTGTTAATAATTTTGATTCTCCAATGTATTGTTCTAAGATTCTCACTTGTTCCGTTAATTTTCTATTTTCTAGAATAATCTTTTTTAATAGGTGGGTTAAGATATAAGCGATGAAGAAGTTGGCAGCCACCAGGAAGTGGGTAATAATATATTCCCATTGATCCGATGTGCTCCATAAGTGAAGCCAAGCTTCATAAAATAAATAGAATACGGAAATGATGGTTCCGAGTATGAAGAAAACAAATGCTGTTTTATCAGGTAAGAATAGGAATAGTACATTTATGATGACATATATAATTGTAAAAATGAGCGCATGCTCATATTTTGTCACATGTACAGTAGTGAAATAAAATAAAATTTGTAAAATCCATATAGACAGGACTTTATAGGACGTATCTTTCACGAAGCTTTCCTCCTTAAAGATAATTCGTACAGGGTATTTGTAGTATGCGCAATTCTTAAGAAATGGGCCATGTAACTGAAATTCTTTTTGGAGTGAGTAATATTTATGTTGTGTATGTCACCATGTTTTTATTTTTAAATATAAAAACATGGAAAGTGTTCGATTTATATGAAAAAAGTCTCCTC
Source organism: Bacillus sp. H1a (assembly GCF_000633475.1). Taxonomy (NCBI): domain Bacteria; kingdom Bacillati; phylum Bacillota; class Bacilli; order Caryophanales; family Bacillaceae; genus Bacillus; species Bacillus sp. H1a. Next base: position 15,153 of record NZ_AYMH01000019.1, read on the forward strand.
TTTTTAAAGAGGAGACTTTACATAAATTTATAGGAACATCATACCTGCAACTGCTGCGTTTAAGAAGTTCGCCAGTGTACCAGCGATAACAGCCTTAATCCCTAATTGTGCAATTTGTTTACGGCGAGTAGGAGCTAAAGTTCCTGTTACACCCAATTGAATTGCGATAGAAGAGAAGTTTGCAAAACCACAGATTGCAAATGTTAAAATCATATTTGTTTTTGCAGAGAGCTCTGCCATGTGTGGTCCTAAGTTTGCATATGCAACGAATTCGTTGATTGCAAGCTTTTGACCGATAAAGCTTGCTGCTTGTACAGCTTCACCCGGAGAAACCCCGATTAAGATTGCGAATGGTGATAATAAGTAACCGAAGATTAAATCAAGGCTAAGTTTAATATCGAACCAAGAACCAATCCATCCTAATAAGCCATTTAATAAAGCGATTAGTGCGATGAAAGCCATTAACATTGCTGCTACGTTAATAACAAGTTGCATACCTTCAGATGCACCGCGTGCAGCTGCGTCAATAACGTTCGCATCTTCACGTTCTGTAGAAAGTTCAACGTTATTATCTACTTTTTCCGTCTCTGGCATAATTAGTTTTGCAATTAATAAACTTGATGGAGCTGCCATAATTGCTGCTGCTAATAAATGCTCTAACGGAATGCCCATCGCTGCATAGCCGACTAAAACTGATCCGGCAACAGCTGTCATACCGCTTACCATAATAGTGAAGAATTCACTGTTAGTTAAACGTGCTAAGTATGGTTTAATTAAAATTGGTGCTTCTGTTTGTCCTAAAAATACAGTTGTTACTGCATTTAAGCTCTCTGCTTTAGAAGTTCCAAGAAGTTTGCTTAATGCACCACCAATGATACTAACAAATTTTTGCATAATACCTAAGTAATATAAGATTGCTACTAGTGAACTAATAAATACAATTGGAAGTAGTGCTTGAATAACGAAGATAAATCCCCAAGGTCCTTTTGCGTTGACTAAATCCCCAGCAACGAACTTAATTCCCTCGTAAGAAAAATTGATTAATCCTTGAACGCCGTCAGCAGCGACTTTTAAGCCTGCTTTTCCAGCATCCCATCGTAATACAATAAATGAAAATGTCATTTGTAATGCTAGCGCGATTAAAATTGTGCGCCAATTAATAGCTTTGCGGTTGGAAGATAGTAAGAAAGCGATTGCTAAAACTCCAATCACGCCGCCAATTCCCCATAAAAGATTCATGCAGTGTATGCTCCTTCCTCATAGTAAAAAAGTGTATAAAACAGTTGTCTATACTTCTGCAAATATAACATCTTAAGTAACTTATCATAATGGACATCAGAGGTCAAACGTCTAACGAAAAGTTTAAATAAAGAGAAAATTCAACAAAAAAACACATATAAAATGAATAGACATGAAATAGGTTATGTTTTTTGTGGGGATTTATTCATTATGATAACGTTATGGACAATTTTTATAGAATGTAGTGTATGAAATGGGAGAATGAACGCATAATCTTTTCGTAGAGAAAATAAAGTAGAGGGGTTATTTCCACTGATTATTAGCCTTTCCCAATAGGGCTAACCACAAATAGCGGGATTCATATATCGAAAACTATAAAAAAGAGCCTTCTAGTAATCTAGAAGGCTTTGAAACTATTAATTAAGGTGCTTTCGTGTATCCTAAGAAATGGCTCTTCCAATAAGAGTTATCTAATGAAACGATTGCTACACCTTTATCTCCAGCTTGGATAAATGATCCGCCACCAAGGTAGATACCCATGTGAGAAGGACCTGCTTTATAAGTATTTTGGAAATAAATTAAGTCACCTGGTTGTGGATTTGAAGTTTTCGGTAAGCTACTCCAATATCCTGCAACGCTTTGACGGCTAATGTTATGACCAAATTTCTTAAATACGTGGTAGATGTAACCACTGCAGTCAACACCATTAGCAGAAGTGCCGCCCCAAACGTAGGGTACGCCTTGCATAGACTTCGCGTATGCAAGTATAGAAGAAGTATCCCCACTATTATTACTTGTATTGTTGTTATTTTGATTATTATTGTTGTTTTGGTTATCGTTAGGCTTATTCTCTACTGCGCCACCAACTGGTGTTTTCGATAAGAAACGAGTTCCGATGTAACCAGTTTGACCATTGTAGTTAATTTTACTCCAGCCATAGTTTTCAGAGATTATTTGAACCTTCTGTCCTTGTGGAAGTGCACCTATGATTCTATAATTCGTACCTTCGCCACTACGTACATTTAGTGCAGAAGCATTAACGTAGTAGTCACCAATTGCACCTTGTCCAGGTTGATCTGGTTGTTTCGGCTGTTCAGGAGTAACAGTGCCACCCTTAACGAATTTTACAAATTCGCTACTAACATAGCCTGTTTTTCCTTGATAGTTTACTTTAAACCAACCGTTTTCAGCTCCAATTACGTTTAATGTTGTACCGTTTAAAACGCCACCAATTACACTATGATATGTAGCAGGGCCTGTACGAACACGTAGAGACGTTGCGTTAACAACGTAAGTACCACCAGTTTGAACAGTTACATTATTATTTTGGTCTTGTTTGTTATCTTGTACGACGTTTTCGTTAGAGCCGCCTTTTGTTACGTAGTCTTTGCTTAAGTAAGCTGTTTGTCCTGCGTAATTGATTTTGAACCAATCTTGAACTTCGCCAACAACTTGTACTACTTGTCCTTTCTTAACAGAACCTACAGTTGGATGAGAAGTGCTAGGACCTGTACGAACGCGAAGAGAAGATACATTTACTGTATAGTTTCCACTTGCTGGTTGTACAGTTGTTTGATTGTTATTATTGTTGTTTGAAGAAACACCAGATACGAATTGGCCACTAACATAACCAATTTGTCCGTTATGTTTGATTTTCACCCAACCATTTTCTTCTCCGATAACGTTTAAAGTTTGTCCTTCATATACACGTCCTGAAACAGAACTAGAAGTGCTAGGACCTGTACGAACACGTAATACATCGGCAGTAACTTTATTGTTTCCACCTGTGCTTACATTGTTATTTGTTGCTCCGTTTTTTGATACAAATTCGCTACTAACATAACCCGTTTTTCCATTATGGTTAATTTTAAACCAACCATTTTCCTCTCCGATAACGTTTAACGACTGACCGTTATAAACGCGAGAGATGATGTCATGAGAAGTGCTTGATCCTGCACGAACGTGTAATATGTCAGCAGTTACCGTATAAGATGAACTTTTTTGTACGGAAGCTTGGACAGTTTGTGTAGCAGCTTTTTGTGTATTTTGTTCAGGGGCAGCTTGAACACTATCAAGTGTAGGTGCTGCGCCTCCTGCTACAGACACTGCCGCAAGACCGGCAAGGTATTTTTTCATAATTTGTCGATTCCTTTCTGTCTGTAATGTAGTGAAGAAATATTTACCAACTGTTAAAAATTCTAAAAGGCATGTCGATTACTGTCAAGACTTATGCGGGAATCTGAATATGACAAAAAGATTACAAGAAAAAATCAAGGCATAAATCTACACCTTGATTTCCATTTAAATGCATATATTTATTATGGAAAATGAGAAGATTATTCGTGTTTAAAAAGATGCACTATTAGATTTTAAAAGACTTTGAGAAAAGGACCTTTGCAGTAATTTTGTGATAGGGCCAACTTGACCGTCTTGAATCGCAGTTCCATCGAGATGAGTCATCGGTAAGATTTCAATAGTTGTTCCTGTAAAGAAGCATTCATCTGCTTGATAAACATCACGAATGCTGAAAAGTTCTTCTTGTACAGGTAGTTGAAGAGTGTTAGCTAAAGAAAGGACGTATTGACGAATAATACCGTTTAAAATAAGGTGGTTAGCCGGATGTGTATAGAGTGTCCCGTTTTTTATGAGAAAGAAGTTAGAGTGGCTACCTTCAGTTACAATACCATTTCTTACGAGAAGAGCTTCTTTACAACCTTTGCGTTCAGCCTTCGTATAAGCTAATACATTAGGTAATAAATTTAACGATTTAATATCACAGCGAAGCCAGCGAGTATCAGATTCAGATATAGCACGTACACCATATTCGATCCATAGGGCTGGTCTTTCTTTTTTTGAAATATAGGCATAGATTGTTGGAGAAGTGTCATATGAGAATGCATGGGCACGAGCTTGTACGCCACGAGATACTTGTAAATAAATCGTTCCATCATCGTGGAAATTATTACTTTCGATTAGCTTGTAGAGTAATATGATTAGCTCTGCTTTTGAGAAAGGGAGTGATAATTCTATTTCTTCCATGGAACGATATAACCTTGTTAAATGAGGGTCTAATAAGTGAAAGTTGCCATTATAAAGGCGAATAACTTCATAAACGCCATCGCCAAATTGTAATCCTCTTTCTTCAAGTTCTATGTACGATTTCTGTTTCGTTGTATCAATAACTGTATCATTCCATAGTACAAATTTTTCGTATGCCAATTTTCGTCCCATCCTTTCGTGAGTACATAAATAAAGTGAAACTTTAATGAGTGGGAGAGTTGTTCATCCCCCGCTGATTTTTAGCCAGCAAATAGCGGGATAAAAATCACTATAGTTACTTTTATGTTAGCGATTTTCTATGTATGGCGTATATGTACTTGTAAATATTAGGGAAGTAGAGGTGATTTATAGCATTTTGTATATACAAATTCGAAAATGAGAAATAAGAATCCTGCTTTTTGAAATAAAAAAAGCAACATTCGATGGAATGCTGCACAAGGAGGGTAGCTATCTTGCATAGGGACATCGTCTTTAAAGGTTTAGTTTATGTAAACAAAACACTTTGAAAGACAATAATAAGAAAGTTGAAAACAAATGATGCGCATATTTCTCTAAGGGATCTTGTTGAAGATGAGAGATAAGAAATATGTGGAACCTTGTTTACACATTTTATTATAAAGATGCTTCATTAATGTAGTGTAAATATTCGGTGAAGGTTATGTAATTTTAAAGTTAATGTATAGAAGAAGTTACAGAGAGAAATATAAAAAAGAGGCTGAGATTACTCAGCGCTCTTCTTTTCTTCTTTAATAGTCGTTTTTACTTCACCAGTTTTGATCTTATTGCTTTCAGAGAAGCGAAGTAAGTCGCCTTCAATGATTTTGTCTGACATGTTCAGCTCATTTTGTGCACGATCAATAAGTGGTTGAGCTTCTTCTTTTGGTAATTGTACAACTTCACCAGTTTGGCGATCGTAGAATGTACTGTTTGTGTACATATACTTATCTGTAATGAAACTACCGTCACGAAGAACAACAAATCCTTTATTATCTGGTGAGAATACGTCATGACCGAATCGAACGTCATTAGTAGAATCTACACCAAGTAAATTTAGAATAGTTGGTTTAATATCAATTTCACCAGTTGGTTTTGAAATTGTTTTACCTTCTTTTTGACCTGGAACGTGAATAAACATCGGTGTTTTTTGTAAGTTCATATGGTCAAATGTAGTAATTTCTTCTTTTCCTAAGAACTGTGCCATTGCACGGTTATGGTTTTCAGAAATACCATAGTGGTCACCGTAGAATACAATTACAGAGTTGTCATAAAGACCTTCTGCTTTTAGACGTTCAATAAAGTGTTTCATCGCTTCGTCTAAGTAGCGAGCTGTTACCATGTAACGGTCAAATACTCCATCACCAGAATTGTATTCGTCGATTAATTTCGTACTGTCATCATAAGTGAATGGGTAATGGTTTGTTAAGGTAAGGAAGCGAGTATAGAATGGTTGCTTCACTTTTTTTAACATATCGATAGACTGATCGAAGTATTCGATATCTTTTAGTCCCCAGTTTAATTTTGTTTCTGGCGTAATTTTGTAGTCAAGTTCGTTGTAGTAACGATCATAACCAAGTGCCGGATACATAATATTACGGTTCCAGAATGTTGCGTTGTTTGCGTGGAATACTGATGTGTAATACCCTTGCTGACGCAAAATTTCTGGAGTTGCTGTATATTCGTTATTACCGTGTGTGAAGAATACAGCACCGCGGTCTAGTGGATATAGTGAGGTATCTACTAAGAATTCAGCATCAGATGTTTTACCTTGTCCAGTTTGATGGAAGAAGTTATCGAAGTAATAACTTTCTTTCGCAAATTGGTTTAGGAATGGTGTAACTTCTTGTCCGTTAACTGTCGCACCAATTAAGAATGTTTGTAATGATTCAAGAGAGACAACAATTACGTTTTTCCCTTTTGCAACACCATACATATTTGGATCTGGTTTACTTTGTGTTGTTTTCACGTAGTTTTCTGTTTCTTGTAATTTACTACCATCAGCAAATGCTTTTTGTGAACTTGATTTTGCTTGTAAGCCAAGGTCATATACTTGGTGTACGTATAATCCTAAGTTTTTAACAAGCATAACGCGGTCGAATGAACGAGTTAATAGTTCTGGACGTTCAGTTTCTGCAAGTCCTAGGTTTGCGAAGAAAATAGCAACTGTTGACACGAAGTATAGGGAACGCATCGGACGTGCTACACGCTCTGTCGGTGCAAAATTTTTCTTCTTCTTTAACAGAATGAAGAATACGATAATATCCGCAAATGCAAGGATAATTTTGAAGTTAAATAGTTCTTTCACACTAGAACCTAAGCTTCCGAAATTAGATGTTTGTCCTAGTACCGGTAAAGTAACGAAATCATTGTAGAATCCGTAGAACATTACGTTACCAACAAGAATGATTGTTAAGACAAAATTAATTCCCAGTGCTATATAGTTACGTTTTTTCCCCTTTGCAAATAATGCAAGACCCACAAACAGTAATGATGCTGCTAGTGGACTAAGGAATAAAATGAATTCTTGCATGAAAGATTCAAGTTTTAAATCGAAGCTTGTGCGTGTAATGATGTAGGTTTTTAGCCATATGGCCAAAGCTACGAATAAAGTGAAACGCACATTTTGAAATTGTGATTTCATGGTTTCTTTCATTCATTTCCACCCTTTCTCTATCAGGCTTGGTCGATTTTGGAGCGAAAGATGTTAAAATAAAAAATACATAGTTTTCTTGGCCATAATTAGAGTTTCTATATTCACCCATATACGACTTTAACTATGCATACCCTTTTGGTTTCTTGTGTTGCTCATAAGCATAACGTCATTTCTGTATTATACAACAAAATTCATTTCTGAGAAACACTATAACATTTTACATTTTTTGTATGTAGTTTGTCACTGCCAGAGAAAACTTTAACATTCGCTTATATGCTCGTCAACTAGAAAATATAACAGAAATTGAAAGTTTTTTGTTGAGAAATATGGAATGAAGAGTTTTAGGTGGCTGACTAGAAAACTATTATATGAAGGAAAATACGGGAAAATTAACGAACACTTGTTCTTTCTGTGTTTGTTTGTTACAATAAAATTTCATTGATAGATTATGTGTAATTTTGATGAACTTTTACTGATAACAATAACATATTGTAGCTTATTTCTTTTGAAGAATAGGGAGGCTTTTGAATGAAACAAAAATTTTCAGCTGAAGCGTTTTGGAAGAAAATAAAACATGTTGCAAAGCAGGCAGGGCAGTCGGTAATTTATGCGAGTTTATTATTGTTTTACGTTTTGCAAAGACCTGATGTTCCAAAACGAGTGAAAATTATTGTAATTGGAGCACTTGCTTATTTCATTGCACCGATTGATGCAATCCCGGATTTCATTGCTGGAATTGGTTATACGGATGATTTGGGTGCGTTAACGGCCGCACTATTACAAGCATCGATATACGTAAATGAAGATGTGAAAGATAAGGCACGAGTGAAGTTGGCAGAATGGTTTAGTTCGGATATAGACACATCATTTATCGATCAAAAATTAGATCAATAGGTGAGAACTGTCATAGGATGACAGGGCGAACGTAAGCGAGGAAGTGCATTATGCCATCAGGAAGAACGCATACGAAAATAAACTTAATATCTCTTCCAGTTGTTTTGTTTATGCTCGTTTCGTATGGATTAACAAATTTTGATTTTTTATTAACTTTTGCAATTGGATTTTTAGTAGGCACTTTCTTTTTAACACCGGATTTAGATACGTATAGTAATGCGTATAATAAATGGGGATTACTCCGCATTTTTTGGTATCCATATAGGAGCGTAATGCCCCATCGTTCCTTTTTCACACATACGATTATACTTGGTGATATTATTCGTATTGCATACATGTTAATCGTGTTTTATCCGTTTTTATTCCTATTAAATATGATAGCATTGGACGGGAATTTAATAGAAATTGCGAAGGAACATGAGGTTGAAATTGTAACGTTTGTAATGGGAATTGTAGTGGCGAGTACGCTCCACATTATAGCGGATAAAGTGAATACGCGCCGAAAGAAAATGATGAGAAAAAAGAAGAAACGCAGAAGATAAAGGACACTTGCAAATTGCAAGTGTCCTTTTTTAATTAAACGTTTGTTTAAAATTAAGCTTTCAGCACTTTAATACCTTTTACGATGTTCCAAATGAAGTAGTATAAGCTAATGATTCCGCAAATACATAAGACAATGATTGCTCCGATTCCAAGTGTTACATCAGGTTGTTCAGATCCAATACCCATAATTCCTAGAATAATTAAACCGATAAATGTAGCGATACTTGGAATTATGTGTGTCCATAGAGCTCGTTTCGCATGTGGCTTTGTTTCAGAATCGCCTACAATCCAAACGATAATAGGGAATAAGATAGGCGCAAATAGTACACTAAAGTATGATAAAGCTGCTAGTATTTTGTTTCCGTTCATATATATCACCTCATAAATAATGTCCGTTGTTATATTTTTATTATGCAGGAAATTTGTCTAGCTTCCTATCGATGAACCTTACAAGAACGTGACGTTTTTGTAAGATTTTCACGCGAGATAATAAAATTTTCAAAAAAATCTTTTTTAATGGAAAATGATATGTTAAAGTAGAAATGAAACTTAGTGAAAACGTTTTCTTAAACGTTTTTTATTTTTAGGTTAAAAGGTATGATGACCTGATAGTCTATTGATAAGGTTATATTTTATTTAAAAGGGGATTATTGAGGGGGAGAGAACAATGAACACATGGACACAAGTTTATGACCCATTCGGTAACATTTGGATTTCCGCAGCGGTCGCACTTATTCCAATTATCTTTTTTTTCTTAGCTTTAGCAGTTTTACGCATGAAGGGGTATGTGGCAGGATTTATTACAGTTGTATTAACAATTTTGGTGGCGTTATTTGCGTATAAAATGCCGTTCACAAAGGCAATGACAGCAACCGGGTATGGTTTCTTATACGGATTATGGCCAATTGCTTGGATTATCATTATGTCGGTATTTTTATATAAAATTTCTGTGAAAACAGGTCAATTTGATATCATTCGTGCATCTGTATTATCAATTACAAATGACCATCGATTACTCGTTATTTTAATCGGATTTTCATTTGGAGCATTTTTAGAAGGGGCAGCAGGATTTGGTGCACCAGTAGCGATCACGGCAGCGCTTCTTGCAGGTCTTGGATTAAATCCTTTATATGCAGCAGGTCTTTGTTTAATCGCAAATACTGCACCAGTAGCGTTCGGAGCAATGGGGATTCCGATTACAGTTGCTGGACAAGTAACAGGCATTGATCCGCATAAAATCGGACAAATGGCTGGACATCAATTACCGTTCTTATCTTTATTTGTTCCATTCTTTATCGTATTTTTAATGGACGGTTTTAAAGGAGTAAGACAAACGTGGCCTGCTTTATTTGTAGCGGGTAGTTCATTTGCAATTACACAGTTTATTACAGCGACGTTTTTAGGGCCAGAACTTCCTGATATTACGTCAGCACTTGTAAGTTTAGTAAGTTTATCGCTATTCTTAAAAGTTTGGCAGCCGAAAGAAATTTATCAGTCTAAAGAAGCGAATAGCGAAGTAGCAGCAACGACGGTGACATCTATGCCGAAACTAACAGTAGGAAAAGTAGTAAAAGCATGGTCTCCGTTCATTATTTTAACTGTGATGGTAGTCATTTGGAGCCAAAGTTTCTTTAAAGCATTATTCGCTCCAGGCGGCGCTTTAGAAAGTCTTGTATTTAAGTTTGAAATTCCAGGCTTGCACAATTTAGTAATGAAAGCAGAGCCTATTGTAAATAAACCAACACCTTATGAAGCAATCTTGAAATTAGATATTTTATCAGCGACTGGAACAGCGATTTTAATTGCGTGTATCATTTCTATCTTTATTTTGAAAATGAGTGCAAAAGATGCAGTAGCAACATTTAAAGAAACATTAAACGAACTGAAAATGCCAATTCTATCTATTGGATTCGTATTAGGATTCGCATTTATCGCAAACTATTCTGGTTTATCTTCTACATTAGCGTTAGCGCTAGCAGGAACTGGCGGACTATTCCCGTTCTTCTCACCATTCCTAGGCTGGATTGGCGTATTCTTAACAGGATCAGATACGTCAGCGAACGCACTGTTCTCGAATTTACAAGCAATTACAGCGCAGCAAGTTGGCGTATCTGAAGTGCTTCTCGTTGCAGCAAATACAACAGGTGGTGTAACAGGTAAAATGATTTCTCCGCAATCGATTGCGATTGCTTGTGCGGCAGTTGGTCTTGCTGGAAAAGAATCAGATCTGTTCCGTTTCACGGTGAAACATAGTTTATTCTTCGTTATTATTGTTGGGATTATGACGTATGTGCAGGCTTATTATTTGACTTGGATGATTCCGTAAACAATAAAAGAATTAACCTTTGCATTTTTCAGATTATCGTGTATGATGGGAAAGTATTGAAAATTAAATCAGTGATAAACTAGGGGTGCCTAACGTATGCGTAGGCTGAGAGAGAAGCGTGTGAACTTCTTAACCCTTTGGACCTGATCTGGCTCGTACCAGCGTAGGGAAGTTAACGGCTTTACATAATTATGTCTTTATGAGCCAGGTCCTTATTTTTTTATGGACCTGGCTCTTTTTATTTTGGCATACGCTGGCCATATCTCGTCCTTGTCACGAACAGGGGGGCAATAAAGGTTATGAAACAGTCTGTTTCAGCTGAGCAAATTGAATTGAAATCGAGTTTACCAGGGAGTAAAAAAGTATATGTGGATGGACCACGTGAAGGTATGAAAGTACCGATGCGCGAGATTGAACAAAGCGACACGAACGGCATCCCAAATCCGCCAATCCGTGTGTATGATACGAGTGGCCCTTATACGGATCCTGAGTATAAAGTGGAGTTGGAAAAGGGGATTCCAACGCCGCGCCACTCTTGGATCATCACGCGTGGTGATGTGGAAGCTTATGAAGGGCGCGAAATTAAACCCGAGGATGACGGTGTAAAGGTGGCTTCAAAACATACACCTGTTTTCCCGCAAATGAATCGCAGGCCGCTTAAAGCGAAGCAAGGTGCAAATGTTACGCAAATGCATTATGCACGTAATGGCATTATTACATCTGAGATGGAATATGTTGCGATTCGTGAAGGGGTAGAGCCAGAGTTTGTTCGTAAGGAAATTGCGGAAGGACGCGCAATTTTGCCAGCTAACATTAACCATCCAGAAGCAGAACCGATGATAATTGGACGTAATTTCCACGTGAAGGTAAATGCAAATATCGGAAACTCAGCTGTCTCGTCTTCCATTGCAGAAGAAGTAGAGAAGATGACATGGGCAACGCGCTGGGGTGCGGATACGATTATGGATTTATCTACAGGTAAAAATATTCATACAACACGTGAGTGGATTATTCGTAATGCTCCGGTACCAGTTGGAACAGTGCCAATTTATCAAGCGCTTGAAAAAGTAAACGGGATTGCAGAAGATTTAACGTGGGAAGTGTATCGCGATACGTTAATCGAGCAAGCGGAGCAAGGCGTTGATTACTTTACGATTCACGCTGGTGTATTACTTCGTTACATTCCAATTACTGCAAAGCGTACGACAGGTATCGTTTCCCGTGGTGGTTCTATTATGGCGCAGTGGTGTTTATTCCATCATAAAGAAAACTTCCTATATACTCATTTTGAAGAAATTTGTGAAATTATGAAGCAGTACGATGTTTCGTTCTCTCTTGGAGATGGGTTACGTCCAGGTTCCATTGCAGATGCAAACGATGAAGCACAGTTTTCAGAGCTTGAGACACTTGGTGAATTAACGAAAATTGCTTGGAAACATGATGTGCAAGTTATGATCGAAGGACCTGGGCATGTACCGATGCATTTAATTAAAGAGAATATGGAGAAAGAACTTGATATTTGCCAGGGCGCGCCGTTCTACACACTTGGGCCGTTAACGACTGATATCGCACCAGGTTATGACCATATTACATCAGCAATTGGTGCAGCGATGATCGGCTGGTTTGGAACGGCGATGCTTTGCTATGTAACACCGAAAGAACATTTAGGTTTGCCGAACAAAGATGATGTTCGTGAAGGGGTTATTACGTACAAAATTGCTGCGCATGCGGCCGATCTTGCGAAAGGGCATAAAACGGCTCATCAGCGTGATGATGCACTTTCAAAAGCACGATTTGAATTCCGTTGGCGCGATCAATTTAATTTATCTTTAGATCCTGAACGTGCGATGGAGTATCATGATGAAACGTTGCCAGCAGAAGGGGCGAAAACAGCTCATTTCTGTTCGATGTGTGGACCGAAGTTTTGCAGTATGAGAATTTCACATGATATTCGTGAATATGCGAAAGAAAATGATTTAGAAACGACAGAAGCAATTGAAAAAGGAATGAAAGAGAAGGCAGAACAATTTAAAGAAACTGGTAGTCACTTATATCAATAATACGTTACACCTCTTTACTTGATTGATCACACTGTACCTAGCTTAAATATAGAAGAAGCCCCCTTTGCTAAGACGGTAGCAAAGGGGGCTTCTATTTTCCCTTGAGCAAACGTAGCTTGTCTCAAGTTTGTACTGGTAGTATATTCAGCAAAAAATAAGAAGAACTAGACGTATAATGGGATGATGTGAATATGTGTTTTTTTAGATATAAGGCAAGTATACATAGTAGTGAAATAACTATTAGGAGAGGTTTCTAATAAATGAGGGGCATTCTATGTTTGAATGCCCCTCATTTATTATTTTTCCTTCAAAAAAGTTCGATCCTTCAAGAATAAATTCCAGAAGAAAATAAATCCTGGTAGTAAAATTGCAATCCCGATTGCGTAAAGAATAAGCAATGCATAAAATGTTTCGGTCGTCGTAAAGCTTGTAAATACAGTTACATCTGGGTAAATGATATATGGTAAATGCGCGACGCCGTAAGCGTAGCTTGCAAATGCATACTGAGCGACAACAGCTAAAACTGCAATACGAGGGAAGCCTAGTGTGTTGTATTTCTTATTTGTCCACCAAAGGGAGGAATAGCCGATAACAAATAAAACGATAGAAACTGTAAACCATGGGAATTGTTTTATTAATCCCTGCATAAGCCAGTGTGTTTTAGGGTCCATTACAACGAGAGCAATAATAGCAGTAACAAGCGTTGCGGGACCAAGTATGATGGCATTTCTTCTATAAATTCGGTACGTATCTTCAGAACTTTGTTCTCTCGCAAAATCAGCAAGGAAGAGAGAAGAGAGAAATAGTTCTGATGTTAGTCCGAAGAGCATATAACAATATATAACGGGGCTAGAAAGAAGCTTTCCATAAAGGAGCACTTCTTTTCCTTCAGACATTGTAATATAGGCGCCCTCTGTGACGGGTAGAACGGTAATTAATAGAGCTGGAATTAGGAGTCCAGTAATCCCTGAAATAATACGAAGAAGATGTTGGTATTTCGGCAAAGAGTAAGCAAATACCATAAATGTACTTCGAATCGCAACGAGTACTAAAATTAACATAACTGGTACGAACATAACCGTTGCAAGGGTAAAGGCTGCTTTTGGAAAGAAACCGAGAAAAGCGACTACGACAAAGACGAGAAACGTATTTGTTACTTCCCAAGTTGGTGATAAGTACCGATTGGCAAGCTTTGCAGCGAGTGTCGGATGTTTAGCGTATACCATGCCCCAAAAACCAGCTCCAAAATCAATGGACCCTAATATACTATATACGAAAATAAGAGCCCATAAGATGATGATTGCAATGCTTTCCTCATGCACGAGAATCGCCTCCTTGTTGATGTAAATCATTCTTTAGCGGATGTCTCTTAAAGAATGTCCGTAGTACAAAGACTGTTAAGATAGCGAGTCCGATGTATAAAATGATGAATAGGACAAATAAAGGACCGACGAAATCGGCACGTGTAGCAGCATCTAACGTACGTTGCATGCCATAAATTGTCCATGGTTGGCGACCACTACAACTGAAAATCCATCCGAATTCAATACCGAGCATCATAACAGGTCCACATGCAGCAGTCGCCCAAAGAAGCCATTTCGGTAACTCCGCTCCTTTTTTTCGATAAACAAAGTACCAATACATGAGGGCAATAGCTGCGACAGCAAAGGTAAATGTAGCAGAGCCGACCATTAAATTAAAAAGCGTATGTGTATAAAATGGTGGCCACGTTTCTTGCGGGAATTCATTTAGCCCTTTTACGACGGTACTAGGATCGAGTCCTACTAATAAGCTGAGCATGTTTGGAATTTCGAGTGCATAGTTTAGTTCAAGGGTATTAGGATCAACAACCCCGCCAATTGATAAAGGAGCATGTGATGTCGTTTCAAATAAAGCTTCAGCAGATGCTAGTTTTTCGGGTGAATGTTTATGTAAGGCGATAGCAGACTCGTGCCCTGAAAGCCACATCGTAGCACCAGTAATGAAAGTAACGACAAGTCCTAAAAGTAATCCTTTTTTATGATAAGCAATTTCACGTGCGCTTATATCTCGTTTCAATAATTTAAATCCGGCGATAGAGGCGATAACTGCTGCTCCAGTTGCATATGCCGTAATAACAACGTGGAATGCACTTGTACCAAAGCTCGGATTAAAGAAAGCTTTCCACGGATCAACGTTAAAAACTGAGCCATCCGGACTCATTGAAAAGCCCGCTGGTGTATTCATCCATGTATTTGCTGATGTAATAAGCACGGCGGATGCAGTGGCACCAAGCATAACGAAAAAGAGCGAGACTAACCTCATAAAGGGAGGTAGTTTATCAGCTGCATATACGTAAATAGACATGAATAAAGCTTCCAAAAAGAAGGCGAAAATCTCAATTTGAAAGGGAACGGAAATAACTTGACCAACAATTTTGGCGAAGCCAGGCCAAAGAAGTGAAATTTGCACACCAACAATTGTTCCAGTAGGAATTGCTACACCGAGAAGGATGGCAAAAGCCTTTGTCCATCTTTTTGCCATAATGGCATAGTCAGAATCCTTCTTCCAGTGATACAATATTTCACTTATAAAAATCATTAAAGACAGTCCGACTCCAAGCGTTGCAAAGATAATGTGGAATGCTAGTGAAGAACCGAAAAAGGCCCTTGCTAATGTTACAGTATCCATATGTATACTCCTCTTCTCTTTTTGCCATTATTTTCTGATTGAATTGGAAGATTTATTCAAAAAACTACCAAAAATATGTGTGTATTTAAAAAAGTGAGTGTGGTAATATGATTTTGAAATATTCGAAAGAGAAAGAAATATAAAATCGGTAATATCTTGTTTGTTTTTTAGCAGGTAATATTTTATAATCTTTTATGCGAACATAAGTTCTTATTAGACGTGTTACGTTTATAGAATGAAGAAGTTTATGTGAAATGGAGAGGGTGTCTTATGTATCCTGAAGTCATTAAAAAGATGGCATTTTCAAAAGAGCATAGAGATTTATTATTAAAGTTGTATAATAAAGAAATTACGCGTCGTGAATACGATCGACTTGTGGAATCGCTATATAGACCTTCTAAAGAAGCTTGTGAAGGATAATGAAGGAGACAATCTAAAGGATTGTCTTTTTTATATTTGTGTATGTTCTAGTAAAATAAAGGTTAGTCTTACTAGGGAGGTGAAAAGTTTGCGAAAACGTGTATATATAGGGGTTGGAATTATTGCCTTACTTGCTTTAGGAGGAATTGTGTTTTGGGCGGCTTTACAAGGAAATCGTACGGAACGTTTTATTTTAAGGTATATGGTAAATGAAAATGGGACACTTGCAACGTACCGTTTAGCAGATACAAAGGCAGGAACAGGTGAGGCGAAAGGCCGCGAAGCTTTATCGGAATCGGCAGGATTATGGTTACAGTATACGCTGGATAAAGATGATCAAGCATTATTCGATGAACAAGTAAAGGTCATTCAAAATTATTTTGTACATAAGGATCATATCGTTTTATGGAAAATCTCTGAAAAAGGGGAAATGCAGTCAGCCACAAATGCACTTATAGATGACCTTCGTATTATTGAACAATTATATCGGGCTTATGAAATGTACAAGGAAGAGCGTTATAAACATTTGGCAGATCAATTGAGCGATGCTGTACTTCGGTATAATAAAAAAGATAATTATTACGTTGATTATTATGATGCAGATGCAGGTAGACAAAATAAATTTACAACAACATCTTACATAAATCCTCATGCATTCTCTTATATGAAAAAGTACGGAAAAATTTCTGCTGAACAGTATCAGGAAGTTGTTCAGTTTTTAGCTAATTATCCGAGAAACAGTTGGGCATTTCCGAAAGAGTATAAAGAAGATGGTACATTTACGTATGATAAAGAAGTGAATCTTATTGATCAATCGTACGTTGCTTACCATCGTAGTCTAGGTGGTCTTTCATCAGATGCGTATTTGGAATTTATAAAGAAGAAATTCCACGAGGACGGAAAGTTATACGGTCGCTATAACTTAGAAACGGGAAAACAAGCTGTGAATTATGAATCACCAGCCTCTTACGGATTAACTATTTTGTATGTACTACAAACAGGTGATACAAAGTTTGCTGAGGAATTGTATGAACGGATGACTACATTCCGAAATGATAATGTATTTAGTAGATATTACGGTGGATATGTAACAGGCGAAAATGCTAATACGCATATATTTGATAATGTATTGCCGCTGTTAGCTGAAATGGAATTAGAGAAGAGTAAAAAATAGAAGGTGCATTCAAAAATCATCGCGATGAACGCGTATCAGTTACTGTAGAAGAGTTAGTTCCGCAAGACCATTTTCTTCGTGCGATTGAAGCAACAATTCGGTTTGATTTCATTGAAGAAAAACTACGTCCTTATTACTGTGAAAATAATGGTCGTCCTTCTATTCATCCTATTGTTTTATTTAAGATGATGTTTATTGGATATTTTTATGGTATTCACTCGGAACGTCAGCTAGAAAAAGAAATTAAAACGAATATCTCCTACCGTTGGTTTTTAGGATTTTCTCTATCAAATATGATTCCGGATCATTCTACAATCAGTTGGAATCGCCGTACTCGTTTCATCCATACAAATATTTTTGAAGAAATCTTTGATGAAATTGTGAGTCAAGCGACGGAGCGCCGTATGGTGGGAGGATGTGCATTGATGACGGATTCTACACACATTAAAGCCAATGCCAATAAAAATAAATTTGTACATAAATATAAAAAAGAAAAGCCAAAGTTTTATATCGATAAACTAGAAGCTTCGGTTATCGAAGATCGTGAGGTACATGGAAAAAAGAATTAAAACCTAGAAAGGAAAGTGATACCCCTACTAAAAAAACTCGTATAAGTACAACTGATCCGGATAGTGGATTTTTAATGAGGGATGGAAAACCGAACGGTTTTCATTTCTTAGATCATCGTACGACTGATGCGAAGTACAATATTATTAAGAATATTAATAATAAAAATATTTTACATAGAGTAAGGGAATGCTCGTAAACTGATCTTTACTGCATTCCCTTATCCTATGCATTCTATAATTCCTATTCTATCTTTCCTACATTTCTCCTACAAAGAGTACCCCTAAAATCAATTAACTATTTTATATCGCTTTGGCAATGTCTATAAGTAATCTCATGAATAACGGAATCATTTGCACCACAATATAGCCAATCCCTGCTCTTGATATAAGGGAAAACCCACGCTTCTGGCTACCAACCATAATGAATAAACCACCGTATAACGCTACAACAGATGTAATAGGTTGACACGGTGATAACAAGAAAAATCCATTTTAATTTCTTTTATTATATATAAAAATCATAGTTAGTTAAATTGGTTTGATTTTATATGGAGCCAAAGCCTCTAAACGTTTATTTTATAACTACATAAATAATTCAGATATCCCTAAAATATGATATAATGATATAGTTATTAATAGCAATTAGGGGGATATAAAGCATGAACTATACACATATGCCAAAAGGAAGAGGAATGGTTAAGCGGACTCCATTCGCTTCGATACCGAAGAAATTCATCGGTATTGGTAAGATTATTAAAAAACAAACAAAAGTGGAGCGCCCTACATTAACCCAAGACGAACAAGAAATTATTGAAAACAAGCTATTATGTTCATTTCTTTCTGAAGAAGAGATATTGATTACTTATTATAAAGGTGGTTATTTGCTTACTAGATATATGACTGTAACTGACATAAATCCGATAAAGAATTTAATCACTTGTACTGATGCATCTTATAACAGAATTTTCCTTAAATTCATGGATATTATTGATGTGAAATAAGGATAATTCCTGAAAATAATACAAACCATTCCCATGCAAAGTAGCATTTGGCATTATCGATAATAAATTTTATGTTGAATTCAAACAAAAAATCCGCCCGATTAAGGGCGGTCTCTTATTTACTTCACTTTAATATATTAATATTCCCATTTACCTTCAGGTCTCGTGTCCATCCACCAAGTTATTTTATCTAATTCAGGATTTGGTAAGACTTCAGTTTGGATGTAACATAATCCTGTAAGCGGATTGTTGATAACAGTACCTTTTGCTCCTCGCTCATTCATCGCTTGCATTGCTTCGTTTAAATAATTTGTACCAAACTCATAAGACTTAACGTATTGGTAACCACTATTTGAAGTATCATTTACAATAGATTTTTCAGTTTCACCTGTAAACCACGCTAAAGACTTGACCACTACAAGATAATTTAAATCACATTTACCGATGCTAGGAACATTTCCCGTCTCCGTGTATTGCCAAATATCAAAAGGATATGCTGTTTTTTTTCCTCCATAACGAGGAATCCATACAAGATCACAATCGACACTCGCCATACCAAATGAAGCATACATATGATGACCAACATATAAGCCGATTTTCTTTGCACTTAATCGGCGTAATTCATCTATAAAAGCTTGTGTACCTGCTTTCATATCTCCCATCGTTTTCACTTCCACATCAGCTATCCAAACCGCTACACTTTTATCACCGCGATTCCAAAAATCTTGTGCTTCTTTCTTTGCATCGTTAATAAATACAAATCGACAGAAAGCATAATTACCGAAAGGGATACGTCGTGCTTTCGTTGATTGAATATAACCTTTATATAAAGGATCTACATAATTAGATCCATCTTGAACCCTAGCAATAACGAAATCTAACTGTTGTGCTGCTGCATCCCAATTGATATTACCATTCCATTTTGAAATATCTACAATGTGCCCCATTATTGAATATCTCCTTTGTTATCCTCTTGTTTTTGTTTACCACCAAAAATCCCAACAGCGTTTGTTAATGTGGAAGGCAAAGGAACCCCCATACGACCAGCATTTTCTAAAAGCAATAGTAATTCATTATCTATGCCTTTGAAACCTACTTTACTTTTTGACTCCCTGTTGAATCCTGCAGCGAATACTCCTTTTATATAGTCAATAGCTGCCATGATTATTAGAACCTTCAAAGTTGTATCCCACCCTCCCAAAAAGTAAATTTAAATATGAAAAGGAAACAAATGTATTTGCTTGTCCAATGGGGTGTATTTTAGAATATGCGACAACGGATCGCGAAGGATACCGTCAATACAAATCGAATCCAGAAGACTGCGTTGTGTGTCCACTGCGTAAAGATTGCTTTTCAGAGAAACAAAAAGTTGTCACTTATCATATATGGGAGAAATATAAAGATATCGCTAGAAAAAACAAACTAATAGCTACAGGGAAAAGACTGTATAAAGTACGCTGTTCGACTATAGAGCGAAGCTTTGCGGACGCCAAAGAAATCAATATGCTCGATTCCGTGGGCTGAAGTATGTCCAAATGCAGGCATATCTCACAGCAGCCTGTCAAAACATGAAAAAATACCCCTTCACCTGACCAAAAAGGGTCAGTTGAAGGGGTATTTTCCTAGTTTCTATTATTTTTTATTGTTTTCATTCAATAAAATTTAAAAAGATGTCAGAGTGTTGGAAACCCTAAAGGATTTCTCAACACTCTGAGAAGGTGCATCCTAGGGGATGCACCTTCTTATGCTTGTCGTTATTTGTTGATAATTTTGAAAAAAATGTTGATATATTTGAAGTTATGATCGCTATAATTTCACGTACTAACATGCTAAGAGAAATTCGTCCTAATATTGGAGAAGTATTCAATCACAAACTTACGAAATTGCTGGGCAGTGTTTGATAAGTAACGTTTCTTTGACCAACTTAAGCCGATTGTTCTTTCGCAATTGGGTTCAATAATACGTAGCTTATTTGATGCCAAAGTAGAGTTTTTTAATAAAGTTAAGCTTGGGACAAAGGCGATGCCAAGACCTTGTTTAATAAGGTCGCTAATAACGGTTGGTTCATCTACTTCAAAAGCGATATGCGGAGTGAAACCAGCTTTTTTACAAAACTCATCTGTTAAGTGTCGGAATCCGTAACCAGTGTTCATACTAATGAACGATTCGTCTTTTACTTCATGCAGATGAATGCTTTCCCGGTTTGATAATCGATGGCCTGAAGGGACGACTAAGAAAATTTCTTCTTTGATAAGTGTCTCCCAAACAATTTCTTCTCCTTCAATTGGTACAGAGGAAATGCAAAAATCAATCTCTCTATCATCTAGTTGTCGTTTCATAGAAGGAGTAGATGCGAGGAATTGTTGGAATCGTACGTTAGGATGTTCTAATAAAAAAGAACCGAGGAGTTCCGGTAATATTCTCGGAATAGAAACGGCTAGTGTAATAGATCCTTGTTGTAATTCAGCTAAATCTTTAATTTCTCGTTCTCCTTCATTTAATTCATGAAAAACACGTTCTACTCGTTTTAAAAATACTTTTCCGAATGAGTTTAATGTAATTTGTCGACCTTGGCGATCAAATAAAGGGACACCTAAGTCCTTTTCTAGTCTAGCAATTGTTTTGCTGAGAGAAGGTTGCGCGATATGTAATTCTTCGGCAGCTCTCGTCATATGTTCTAACCGTGCAACTACTTGAAAATATTTTAATTGAAGAAGTTCCATTTTGAATCTCCTTTCTATAGACCAAAAGGAATAAAGTGATAATTAAAGATGTATTATACAGTATGAAAAGTGACGTGTATAGTAAATCTGTTAAACAATTCGAAGAGTGTTAAATTAGAAGAAGGAGTATTTTTCATGAAGGGAATTCAACTTATATTTAAAGATTGGAAGGCGATGTGGAATCATAAACATGGACGTATCGCTTTAATTTTTTTACTAATTGTTCCTTTAATTTATGCGGGATTCTTTCTAGCTGGATATTGGGATCCATACGGACGATTAGATAAATTACCTGTTGCAGTTGTTAATTTAGATAAAGGTGCTGTGATGGATGAAAAAGCAATCCATGCTGGAGACGATTTTGTTAAAAATTTAAAAGAAAATAAGGAACTAGCTTTTCATTTCGTATCAGAAAAAAATGCCGATGAAGGGCTAAAAGAAGATAAATATTATATGGTTGTTACAATTCCAGAAGATTTCTCGAAAAAGGTAAGTACACTAATGGATGAGAAACCAGAGCCAGCACAGCTACAATATAAAGTAAATCCAGGTAAAAACTTTGTAGCAGCTCAAATTGGAACGACAGCTGTTGAAAATATGAAAACAAAAATCTCAAATAGCATTACAAAGTCTTATACAGAAGGTGTCTTTTCAAAGTTTCAAGATTTGGCGCAAGGTTTGAATGATGCAAGTAATGGTGCTGGAAAATTGCATGAGGGGACGACAGACGCGAAAAACGGAGTTAATGAGCTTTCTGGCGGTATTAACCGTTTAAGTGATGGCGCAAATCAGTTGAAAGAAGGTAGCGATAAGCTTGCAGCTAGCCAAGGAGCGTTAACCGGAGGAGCGAATGAACTGAGTCAGGGAGCAACATCTCTTCATAATGGAATGGAGTTGCTAACGGAAGGTGAGAAAGGGCTACAAGAAGGAGTTAGTAATTTAAGTGCTGGAACAAATGAATGGATAAGCGGAAATGAAAAGTTAGCGGAGGGACAGGCTAAGGCAGATGAAGCGGCAAATGCGGTCCAAAAGCAATTAGAAGAGTACGCGAAAAATCATCCAGAAGTACAGCAAGACCCTGCCTTCCAGCAAATTGTTGCTACCTCTAGCGGATTAGCTAAAGCAACAAATACATTAAATGCTAGTCAACAACAATTGACGCAAGGTGCGAGGAAGTTGGCTGACGGGCAGCATAAGATTGAAGAAGGTATGAATACATTCGGAGTTAAATTAAATGAAGCGACGAGTGGAACTAAAAAAGTAGCAGATGGCGCGGCAAATTTAGCTGATGGATTCACGAAGTGGGGAAATGGATTTAAATCATTACAAGAAGGTGTAAATCATCTTGCGAGTGGCGGAACGGAGCTAAATAATGGCGCTGGAAAGTTAACAGATGGACTTATTAAGCTCGACGATGGTGCGAAGGAACTTTCTACGAAATTGGGAGAAGGCGCAGAGAAGATAGCGGATGTTCGTAATGATGATGCGCGTAATGCGATGTTCTCAGAGCCAGTTCAATTAGTGAAGTCAACCGTTTCTGACGTACCTAACTACGGTTCAGGAATCGCGCCATATTTCTTATCACTGGCATTCTATGTCGGTGGAATTATGGCATCGAATATTTTACCTCTTGGACGTAGGCAAAATATGAAGGTAAGCGGGACGGTACATTTTATAAATAAATTAGGCTTAGTATATTTAATTGGATTAATTCAAGCATTCCTTGTAGATGCGGTTGTGCTTGGAATTATGAAATTAGAAGTCGCAAGTGTACCACTGTTCGTGTTATCAAGTATTATTATTTCCTTTACGTTCATGACATTTATTCTTATGTTAGTAACGGTATTCGGCATTGTTGGGAAATTTGCAGCGGTAACGCTTCTTGTTCTTCAATTAGCGACGAGTGGAGGTACTTTCCCAGGAGAGTTAAATATAGCAGTACTTAGCAAAATTGGGCAGTTTCTCCCAATGTCTCATTCTCTTAGAGGATTACAAGATGTTATCTCGTTAGGGGATTGGTCGCAATTACGAATGCAAATTTTAATTTTATTATGTTATCTTGTTGTCGCTGGTGGAATTTCCTGGATCACGAGTCATATACAGCATAAGGAAACGAATGCAGAGCAAGTTTCATAATATAAAGAAGCTATCCGTACAAAAGGTTTCATTACGACCTTTTCGGATAGCTTTTTCTTATTTCTTTTCCATAACTGCAAAGTAATTCTGTTCGCTGTCAGCAAAGTTGAATGCTCTACCTGTAGGTAAGTCCATAATTTTCCCAACTGTGACGTTTTTCTCAGAAAGATCTTTATAGAGTTGATCTAGGTTATTAGAGAAGAACATTAATGAAGGGGTGTTTAAGTTTAATTCAGGTTGCATCTTCGCGATTAACGCTTTATCGTGAAGGACAATGCTTGTTGCTGCTTCTTTTGTTGGAGCGATTTCAATCCAGCGAAACCCTTGTCCGTTATTTTCTTCAGCAATGATTTGGAATCCTACTGTTTCTGTCCAGAATTGTACTGCCTCATCTTGATTGTTTACATATAACATAATTTGTCCAACTTGATTGATCATAGCTGTCTCTCACTTTCTGTTCCCATATGAAATATTATTATATCAGAGATATTGTTTAAATACTTTTTCGTGATTCTTTCGGAGTGAAATAATAGCCCATTTCATCTTCGTTGTAGGCGAAGGTCCTGTAATCCACGTATGAAATGGGAGTATGCTACAAATGACCATAGCTGCAAGAGAGAGCGTGGCTGTTACTATAAATAGTAATAGGCTATATAATATTGTGTTTTCTTGCAGGGCGAATAAGGAAAGAAATTTTGTACATAGTTGCAAGAAGAAAAAATGGGCTAAATAAGCACCGTACGTGTAATTCCCGATAAATCGTAAAGCTTTATATAAGAAACCACGTCGCTGTACAATTGTAATAGATAGCACGTATAGTATGATAATTTCGCATACAATATATAGAAACATTGATGGTTTTAAATAGGTAGAAACAGTTAAATGAATAGAGTTTGCACCGTAAAAACTAAATAACTCATAATTGATAAATAAAAATAAAACGAAAAATAAGATTGTCACAAGAGGGATATGTTTCATTACAAATAAGCGCCAAGTTTTTAATGCTACAGCTGCTATTCCTCCCATAACGAAATAGAATGAATAGAAGAAGAAAGAACGATCTGTGTAATGTAAAATGGTCGAGTTAGTTAATTTCTCTCCATTGAAAATGTAGTGGGAAGAGTACCACATTAAAAGAAAATATAGACAAGCGAAAATGGTCATATATTTATATATGTCTTTTTTATTTTCTGTTCGCTTTTGAAACCAATAAAATAGTGTGCATAGTAAAGGGAACAATAAGTGAATTTGGAACATCATAATAACGTACCAAAGATGAGGCGCGGCCGTTCCGAGTAATAAACTTTTTATTCCACTTTGCATTGTAACGATTTCATTTGTTGTTAATAGGTAAAGAATAGACCAGAAGAAATAAGGAATAAGTAAATGTGAGGCTTTTTCATAAATATATTTTGTATAAACGAGTTGTTTCGTATATTGCCGAATTAAGTGAAATCCGACGATAAATATGAATGCAGGTGCTGAAAACTTTGCGAGATTAAATAACATACCCATAATGAGGGATTGCTCAAGTAAGATGTTCCCTTGATTTATTGTATATAATAAGGAACTTTGCAAAACGACAGCAAGAAATGCAATGCTTTGCAAAACTTTAAATTCTGGTGCGCTTTGTGTCATCATGTCCATCTCCTTTTCCATACATGATTATAGTACGGAGGAGGGATGAGAGATGTGGAATATTTGTGAAGATTGTAACAAAATTGTGGCGGGATGGAATTATATCGACGTTTCGACAAGGAATATCGAATTATCGACAAATCACAACAAAAAAGAGGATGCTCAAAACGAGCATCCTCTTTCGATATATTAAGCAATTTTATTTTTGATCCAGTTCTTACCTTCTACAAGGCGAGCTGTCATTACGGCACAAGCATTATCTCCTGTTACGTTTAACATCGTTGCAGGAGGATCGATGATTGTACTGATTGCTGCGATAATTGGCAACGCTTCTGGAGGGAAGCCGTATAGAGAAACGATTAACATTTCACCAATCATACCCCCGCCTGGAATTGCACCCATTACTGTTCCTACTAATAGAGAAACGACAAGTGCGATTGCTAATGTTTTCGGTCCTTCGAATTCCATGTTGAAAATACCGAATAAGAAAGCAATTTTTAATACGCCACCTAAAACAGATCCGTCTTTATGAAGTGTAGATCCAAGAAGGACAACTGTTTCACGAACATCAGAAGAGATACCCATTTTCTTCGTTGCTTCTAAGTTCGCTGGAATACTTGCAGCACTACTACAAGTTGCAAGTGATGTAACAGTAGGAGAAACCATGTTCTTCCAAAATGCTTGTACACCTTGTTTGCGACCTGCAAGGTACGCATAGAATGTAAAGAATACAAAGAAGTAAATAAGAGAAGCTGGATAGTATACCATTGCTGCTCGGAAGTAAGTTCCAAGAAGTTGTGGTCCGAATTCACCAACTAATGCTGCGAAATAAGCAGCTAGTCCGATTGGAGCGTAGTACATAATGAAAGATACAACTTTCATTGAAATTTCTGCACCAGCTTGTAGAAACGTAGCGAATGGTTTTCCTTTTTCGCCAACTGCTGAAGTTGCGATCCCCATTAGGATAGAGAAGAAAATAAGTGCTAACATGTTCTCGCGAGATAGTAACTTTGAAAAGTCTGATACTGTTAGGATACCGACAATTTGATCAGCGACGCTAACAGCTTTTTCAGCTTTATCAGGCTGTGTTAGTTCTAATACAACACCTTGTGCTGGCGGGAATACTTTCACGATGATAATCATAAAAATAGCAGCTAAAATACTTGTAAATAAGAAAGTTCCAGCCATACTAGACATAATTTTACCAAAACGTTTTAGTCCATCCATATTGGCAATAGATGACGCGATGCTAAAGAAAACTAGAGGTACAACAATCGTAAACATTAAGTTTAAGAAAATGTCACCAAGCGGCTTTAAAGCAACTGCATCGGCACCCATGAAATAACCAATGAAACCACCAATTAGGATGGAAGATAATAAAATAAGTGGAAAGCGATATGCCTTCATAAATATACCCTCCTATCGATTGTAAAAAAATCATACTGAATCATTATAGCGAGTTAGGGTTCTCTTTACTAGGAAAATACAGATAGATGGAATAGCGTGAAAACCGAGAAATTTTTGTTTTTAAGCTCGGCATACAGTAAGAAATCTAGACATATATATTTGTAACCTAGTGGTAGCAAAGGATAGGCTATAACTTAAGGTTAGAAATGCTAGGAGGGAAGTGGAATGAATATTTTGCTTTGTTGTGCAGCGGGAATGTCTTCCAGCTTGATTGTTACAAAAATGGAGAAGGCAGCACAAGCAAGGGGGATAGGGGTAAAGATTTGGGCTGTATCAGGTTCAGAAGTGCGAAGTCATATTGATGATGCAGATGTACTCTTACTTGGCCCACAAGTACGTTATTTATTACCGAAAATGAAAGAGTTATGTAAGGAAAAAGGAATACCTGTTGATGTCATTCAATCCGTCCATTACGGACTTTGTAATGGAGAAGCTATCTTGCAAGCAGCTTTGTCAATGAAACCATGAGGAGAGTGGGATAGATGATTGGATTTTTAGAGAAATATGTGATGCCAGTAGCAGGAAAGGTTGCCGAGCAGAGGCATTTGCAGGCGATTCGTGATGGAATTATTTTGACGATGCCTTTCTTGATTATTGGATCTTTTTTTCTTATTATTAGTGCTTTACCAATACCAGGGTATAATGATTTTATGGCAGGCTTGTTTGGGGAGAATTGGCAGAAAGCTTTGGGGTACCCAGTCAGTGCAACTTTTAATATAATGTCTTTAATAGCTGTTTTTGGAATCGCTTACAGGCTTGGTGAGTATTATAAAGTGGATGCTTTAGCATCTGGTGCATTGTCACTTGTATCATTTTTGCTTGCAACACCGTTCCAAGTTATGTATATGATACCAAATACAAAGGAAAGTGTACTTGTAGATGGAGTTATACCAGCTGCGCTAATGGGAAGCCAAGGTTTGTTTGTGGCGATGATTATTGCAATTATATCTACTGAAATTTATCGATTTATTGTTCAAAAAAAGATGATTATAAAAATGCCAGAGACAGTTCCGCCAGCAGTAACGCGTTCATTCGCTGCGCTTATTCCAGGTTTTATTGTTGTGACGGTTGTTTGGATAATTAGATTGATTTTTGAACATACGACTTTCGGTAGCATTCATAATGTTGTAGGGAAGCTTTTACAGGAACCTCTTAGCGTACTGGGAGCTAGCCTTTGGGGTGCAGTAATCGCAGTTATCGTTGTCCATGTACTTTGGGCGTGCGGAATTCATGGCGCTGCAATTGTTGGTGGTGTAATGAGTCCGATTTGGTTGTCATTAATGGATCAAAATCGAATTGCATTTCAGGCTGGGCAAGACGTACCGAATACGATTACTGCGCAGTTTTTTGATTTATGGATTTATATGGGCGGTTCTGGTGCAACACTTGCTTTAGTTGTAGGAATGTTATTATTTGCACGAAGTCAGCAATTAAAAAGTATAGGCCGATTGTCGATTGCACCAGGTATTTTTAATATTAATGAAATGGTGACTTTTGGTATGCCGATAGTAATGAATCCAATTTTACTTATTCCATTTATATTGGTGCCAGTCGTATTAACGATTGTTTCTTATTTTGCAATGGAATGGGGATGGGTTGCACGTCCGAGCGGAGCTGCTGTACCTTGGACTACACCTATTCTCTTTAGTGGATATTTAGGATCAGGTGGGAAAATTTCAGGAGTTGTTTTGCAGCTCGTTAACTTTGCACTTGCATTCTTTATTTATTTACCATTCTTAAAAATATGGGATAAACAAAAAGTAGCGGAAGAAAAGGGGGAGTAAATAACTGAAATGGATACGATAGAGATGAAAGTTTTTCATTTAATCTTGCATGGAGGAAATGCGAGAAGTTGTTCAATGGAAGCAATTGATTGCGCTAAGTGCGGTGAATTTAAGGAAGCAGAAGCTAAACTACAAGAAGCTTTAAATGAATTGCAAGAGGCGCACCGCTTACAAACGGAGCTTATACAGAAAGAAGCTGGCGGGGAAAAGACTGAGGTTACCCTGCTGATGGTACATGCGCAAGATCATTTAATGAACGCAATTACAGTGAAGGAATTAGCGAGTGAGTTTGTAGAATTATATAGGAAGATGTCAGTAGCTGAATGAACCTTGCTTATGCAAGGTTTTTTTATGTTTTTATGACGAAACGAAGACCACATTATATTGGAAGAGAAACATTACATCACTAAATAGTGGGTTAAAATAAAGAAATAATTTTCGCTGAAAAAATTTTTTTAGTGTTTTTTGTTTTAAACGTAACTAGACAACTAAACACTAATCTATTTCCATACAGTTATGTGTTTAAAGCGTGTTGTTTTATAACACACTGTGTGTTTTTTCGATAACACACTATTTGAAAACGGTAACACACAAAAAAACTGCTCGAAAAAAACGCTGATTTTGGGCGTTTTGAAAATTTGGCACGCTAATTGCATTAATAAATAGCGTAAAGAAAAATAAATAAACATAAATTTTTTATACTACACAAGGGGGATTCAGAAATGAATATTTTATTATGTTGCTCAGCAGGGATGTCTACAAGTTTACTAGTTACAAAAATGGAAACGGCTGCAAAGGCTCGCGGTCTAGAAGGCAAGATTTGGGCTGTATCTGGGGATGCAGTAAAAAACAATATCGATGAAGCAGATGTATTATTACTAGGACCACAAGTTCGTTACATGCTTTCTTCAATGAAAACGCTTGCTGATGATAAAAATGTTGGGATCGATGTTATTAACCCAATGCATTACGGCATGATGAATGGAGAAGCAGTTTTAGATCACGCATTAACACTTAAAAAATAATTAGGGGGGAAACGAAATGCAAAAGTTTATTGCATTTATGGAGAAACATATTGTTCCTGTTGCTGGTAAAATTGGATCGCAACGTCACTTAGCTGCAATCCGTGATGGATTTATTGCAGTTATGCCACTTATTTTAGTTGGTGCACTTGCATCACTAATTAATGGTTTTCCATCTGAAGCTTTCCAAGATTTCATGAAAGGTTTGTTTGGTGAAACATGGAAACAAGTTGGCGGTGGAATGTGGACCGGTTCTTTCGCAATTCTAGCACTAATCATAGCATTTACAACAAGTTATAACTTAGCAAAATCTTACGGCGTTGATGGTTTGTCAGCAGGTATTATTTCATTTGGTGCGTTAATTATTCTTACACCAACAACACCGAAAGAAGGCGGATTGAACTTAGCTTGGACAGGTGCACAAGGGTTATTCGTAGCAATTATCGTGGCAATTCTTGTTACTGAAGTATTCCGTTTCTTTGTACAAAGAGAAATTACTTTTAAAATGCCAGATGGAGTACCACCGGCAGTTTTAAGATCTTTCGCAGCTTTAGTGCCAGCATTTGTTATCTTAACAGCAGTTGCAGGTATTCAATTGGCAGTGAAATTAGCTGGTACAAGTGTTCATGAATTCATCTTTAATACGATTCAATTACCATTGCAAAGTTTAGCAGGGACATTACCAAGTGCAATTGTCATTGTATTCCTTGTTCATCTTCTTTGGTTCTTCGGTTTACATGGTCCAAATATCGTTGGTGGTATTATCGAGCCATTATACTTACCGGCATTAGAGAAAAATATTAAGTTATTCCAAGGTGGTACATCTGCATTTGATGTTCCGAACATTATTACAAAACCATTCTTTGATACTTTCGTGTATCTTGGTGGTTCTGGTGCAACATTAGCATTCTTAGTAGTTGTATTACTTGTAGCGAAAAGTGCACAATTACGCGGTGTATCTCGTTTATCAATTGGACCAGGTGCATTCAATATTAACGAACCAGTAATATTTGGTACACCAATTATTTTAAATCCAATTTTATTCCTTCCGTTTATCGTAACACCAATTGTATTAGTAATTACTTCTTACACAGCTATATCTATTGGATGGGTACCAAAAACAGTTGCGATGATTCCATGGGCAACACCACCAATTATTAGTGGTTATCTTGTAACAGGTGGACATCTTTCAGGTGCAATTCTACAGTTATTCAACTTTGTGATTGCGATGGTGATCTATTACCCATTCGTTGTATTATGTGACCGTTCTGTTGTTCGTACTGAAAAAGCAGCAGCACAAGGAAATGATAATTCTTTACCTATGTAACATAAAAATTGTTCTCACAGACAATATTGTCTGTGAGAACAATTACCTTTATATCATGTTCAAAAAGATAGAATACATCTACAAGAACACCAAACTATGATTAATAAAATAATAATTTAATAGACATGTTCAAACTGAAGGGGTATTTAAATCGGTTGAACCTTATAGAGAGGGCGGTAATTATGATGACTACAGCAGAACAAATTCCATTCCAATTGATTTTAAATAGTGGTAATGCAAGAAGCTATGCTATGGAGGCATTGCAATTTGCAAAACAGGGGAAAATGGCGGAAGCAGATGAGGCGATGGTAAAGGCGAAAGAAGCGATTAATGAAGCGCATCATTTCCAAACAGAGCTCATACAATCAGAAGCAAGAGGAGAAAAAACAGAAATTAGTGTTCTTCTAATTCATGCGCAAGATCATTTAATGAATTCTATTACAGTAAAAGAATTAGCAGCAGAATTTATCGACCTTTATAAAAAGCTAGAAGCGAAAGGGGAATAAAGCATGAATGGAATTAAAATTGCTACAATTGGCGGTGGATCTAGTTATACACCAGAGTTAATTGAAGGATTTATTAAACGTTATGATGAGCTTCCTGTTCGTGAAATTTGGTTAGTAGATATTGAAGCGGGAAAAGAGAAGTTAGAAATCGTTGGTAACTTAGCGAAACGTATGGTGAAAAAATCAGGTTTACCAATTGATATTCATTTAACACTTGATCGTCGTGAGGCATTAAAGGGTGCTGACTTCGTAACAACGCAGCTTCGCGTTGGGTTATTAGAAGCACGTGCAAAGGACGAAGCAATTCCATTAAAATATGATGTAATTGGTCAGGAAACGAATGGTCCTGGTGGTTTATTTAAAGGGCTGAGAACGATTCCTGTTATTTTAGATATTTGTAAGGACATGGAGGAACTATGTCCAAATGCATGGCTTATTAACTTCGCAAATCCAGCTGGTATGGTAACAGAAGCTGTACTTCGCTACACGAACATTCAAAGAGTAGTTGGTCTGTGTAACGTTCCAATCGGAATTCGTATGGGTCTTGCGAGATTGCTTGAAGTAGATGCAAGTCGCGTACACGTTGATTTCGCTGGTTTAAATCATATGGTATACGGATTAGACGTATACTTAGATGGTGTAAGCGTAATGGATCGTGTATTAGAGCTTGTAACAGATCCAGAAAAGCAAATTACGATGGAAAATATCGCTGCGCTTAACTGGGAGCCAGATTTCATTCGTGGTCTACGCGCTATTCCGTGTCCGTACCATCGTTACTACTATAAAACTCGTGAAATGTTAGAAGAAGAGAAAGAAGCTTCGATTGAAAAAGGTACACGTGCAGAAGTAGTAAAACAATTAGAAGATGATTTATTCGAGTTATATAAAGACCCGAATTTAGATATTAAACCACCACAATTAGAAAAACGTGGCGGAGCTTATTATAGTGATGCAGCATGTAGCTTAATTACTTCTATTTACAATAATAAAGGTGATATTCAACCTGTTAATACGAGAAACAACGGTGCAATTGCAAGCTTACCACATGATTCTGCTGTTGAAGTGAACTGTATTATTACGAAGGAAGGTCCAAAACCAATTGTGGTTGGAGACTTACCAGTACCAGTTCGCGGTTTAGTACAGCAAATTAAATCATTTGAGCGTACAACAATTGAAGCTGCTATTACAGGGGATTATCATAAGGCGCTGCTTGCTATGACAATTAATCCACTTGTACCATCAGATAAAGTTGCAAAACAAATTTTAGATGAAATGTTGGAAGCACATAAAGAACATCTTCCACAATTCTTTAAAAAGGTAGAGAAATAAAGTGAAACTTTAATCAGTGGGGCCTCATTCCCACTGATTGTTAGCCTTCACCAATCGGGCTTTTACGGGCAGTTAATCTCCCGCTTAACTTCTTTGCTTCAGCTGAATTTGGAGATGGGAGTCTTATTGCCCATTAAAGCGGGATAAGAAGCGGCGCTATTTAGCCCGCTTTTTTTAATTCTAGTAGGAGGTATTATGATGATTAAGCTAATTGTAAATGCAGATGATTTCGGTCTTACGGAAGGGACGAATTATGGAATTATTGCTGGACATATAAATGGACTTGTAAACTCAACGACGATGATGATGAATATGCCGGGGACAGAGCATGCTGTAAGTTTAGCGAAAGAGTATAAAACGTTAGGGGTAGGAGTGCATCTCGTATTAACGGCAGGAGAACCGCTTCTCAAGGACGTACCATCACTTGTAAGTAGCGATGGATTGTTTCATAAACAAAGCGTCGTATGGGGAGGGAATATAAATCCAGAAGAGGTAGAAAGAGAATGGACTGCTCAAATTGAGAAATTTTTATCGTACGGATTAGCACCAACCCATTTGGATAGTCATCATCATGTGCATGGGTTACCGATTTTACATGATGTTCTTGAGAGATTAGCAAGTAAATATAATGTTCCGATTCGTCGTTGTGAGAAAGAGCGAGCTGTGCACCCATTTTCCGATGTGTTTTACAGTGATTTTTACGCTGACGGTGTGAAGGAAGATTATTTTGTGAAGTTAAAAGAAAGAGTACAGGACGAACAAATGGTAGAAATTATGGTGCATCCAGCTTATATTGATCCAGAGCTTGTGAAACGTTCTTCTTACGTAATGGATCGTGTGAAAGAATTGCGTATTTTAACGGAGAGCGAGTTGCCTGAGGGAATGGAGCTTGTGAAGTTTTAATAGGAAAACGACGGCTAAATATGGCCGTCGTTTTTTAGATTTATAAAATGGACAGAACATATCCGCCGAATGCTCCGAGTATAACGATAATCCAAGGTGGTGCTTTCCAAAAAGCGAGTAAACAAAAAAGAAGAGAAGCAAAAACGAAATCTACGGAATTCATAATTGTACTCGTCCAAATTGGATCATAAAAGGCTGCTAGTAAAATGCCGACAACGGCTGCATTCACTCCAAGTAGTGCACCTTGTATGTAAGTTAACCTTCTTACACTGTCCCAAAATGGTAAAACGCCGATAATGAGCAGGAAGGCAGGAAGAAAGATAGCGATGGTTGCAATCGTAGCTCCCATTGTTCCATTTAGCACTGCTCCTATATAGGAGGCGAATGTAAATAGTGGTCCTGGCACTGCCTGTGTTAATCCGTATCCGGCTAGAAATTGTTCTTTAGTCATCATCCCGTTTTGTACAAACTCAGTTTCAAGAAGGGGAAGTACGACGTGCCCTCCTCCGAATACGAGTGCACCAGAGCGATAGAAGCTGTCAAATAAAGAGATAAAATAAGAGTACGGTCGTAACATTGGTAGTAGTATTAATAGTCCGAAGAATAAGATGAGACAAGAAATTGCTACCGTTTTGGAAATAGAAACTTGTATCTTATATGATTGAGCGTTCTGAGGGATTTTATATAAAATCCAGCCGACAAGCCCTGAAAGTACAATGAGAATGATTTGTGTCCAGCTACTTGGCCATAACAAGACAATCGCAGCAGTTACAATAGCGATTGTTGCACGGTTTCGATCTGGTGTTAACTTTTGCGCCATTCCCCAAATGGCATGAGCGACAATTGCGGCTGCTACGAGTTTTAGTCCGTGAATCCAGCCTGAACTTCCAAGTTCGAATTGATTAAGAAATGAAGCGAAAAAGATTAAAACGAGAACAGACGGGAGGGTGAATCCAATCCAGGAGGTTATTGCTCCTAATAGTCCACCGCGTAATAATCCAACCCCCATACCAACTTGGCTGCTAGCAGGACCCGGAAGGAATTGGCATAGTGCTACTAAGTCACCGTAACTTTTTTCATCCATCCATTTTCTTTTTTGTACATATTCGTGGTGGAAATAGCCGAGATGGGCGACAGGACCACCAAATGAAGTAAGTCCTAATTTAAATGAGACGAGAAAAATCTCTAATAATGTGTGAAAAGTGTATTTGTTATTTTCCAAAATAACCTCCTAGAATGTTTTTTCTATGTGCATTATACAAGAGGCAGTAAGGTGAAAGAAACGATTTTGATGTAAAGATTGTGTGAATCTTTTCTTCGGAATTAAAAAGTGAAAAAGTCATAAATGATTATGTGTAAACCATAAAGTAATAGAAGAAGTGCTGGGAAATTTATATAAGGAGAATGCCTGTATGACAACACACTTTTTTGCTAGGCTAACGGGGAAGAGGGAAGTACCTCCTGTAAATACAGAAGCTTATGGGGTAGCAGAGTTTATTTTTAGTAATGATTTAACGAAGTTGCATTACAGGGTAATATTAAAAAATATAGAAAAGGTCATGTCGTGTCAAATTCATTTAGGGAATTCCAATCAAATTGGTCCTGTTGTTCTCTATTTATACGGTCCGCTAGAACAAGGAATTAGTTTGAACGAGGGAAGTATTACTGGTGTAGTGAATGTGGAGGATTTCGAAGGGCCTTTACAAGGGAAATCATTTGTTCACTTTCTCCAAGAAATTATTCAAGCAAATGCATATGTAAATGTTCATACGAAATCACATAAAAAAGGAGAAATAAGAGGGCGAATTAGAAAAGTAAAGAAGTAGAGGAAAAGGCTGTCCATATTTTGGAACAGCCTTTTCTCCTTATATAAGGTGCTATTTTTTATCGATTATTGTCAGTAAATCGATAATATAATTGCACGTATTACGCACGAGATACAATATCGCCTAGTTTAATTTTTAACAGGCTGATTTTTAATAAAGAAGTCCATGACATAAAATACTTCATCATCGGGTATTTGTATTTCAAATGTATTTTCAATAGGTTGCAACGCTTTTTTCACTTTCATATACATCCAGTACTCATCTTGTCTTCGTTTGTCTTTTTCAGGATGAGGGAGAAGACTTTCTCCTTTTTGAAGACGATCAACCATACAGCTCATATGCAAAATAACACCCATTAAACTATCAGGGGTTAGCTGTAAGGAGATGAGTTCTTGAATTGTATTTAATGCGTAACGAATTGTTTTAATGAGCAACGCACCATCATTACGCTGCATTTGTTGCTCAAGAATATCAGCCATTTTTGCATATGTTTCCTCGTACGTGATCAATTCTTGAATTGGCTGAATAGCTGTGTAGTTCACAATGTCTTGGAAATGATACGTTAAGCACGGTACTTGTACATTAAAATTCGTTACGATGCAAATGATATTGCGCTCTTTCTTGATGTTTTCAATCATTTTCG
This sequence comes from Bacillus sp. H1a, assembly GCF_000633475.1. Taxonomy (NCBI): domain Bacteria; kingdom Bacillati; phylum Bacillota; class Bacilli; order Caryophanales; family Bacillaceae; genus Bacillus; species Bacillus sp. H1a. The sequence continues at coordinate 51,063 of NZ_AYMH01000019.1, forward strand.
TTAAATCTTTTTCGTGGACGATGCTAATCGGAATAATTTCAATTAAGTCTTTATCAAATCGTAAATAGTTCTCTAACATTTTTTGAATTGCTAAAGCACTTCCTTCACCAGTTAAACAAGCTGTTAAAATAACGGATTTCATTGGCGACAGCGGCTGTTTCTTTTCTTCCTGCACGTTTAAATAGAACGGTGTTAAGTTCTTCACTGTTTCATATAGTGCATCTAATGAATAACCGAGCTGAGCTTTTCGGGCAGCTTCTAGGGCGTGCGGTGTGCTCGTCATAGAAAGAACACGTACAGGAATTTTGAACTCGGTTTCTAATATATCACCGATATAAGCGAGCGATCCCATATCAACAAGTAAGAGAAGCCCGTTTACATGTTGAAGTGTTTTCATATACACTTTAACACGCTCTAAGAAATCTTTCGGTGATTCATGAAGCGGCATATCAATACCCGTTACTTCATCAATACCGAGAAGTTCGTTTGCAACGTTTGCCATTTCTGTTGCGATGCCATTACCGTGAGCTAATATTAATACTTTTACTTCTGTTTGTGAGGCAGGAATTGGATCAACAACGAAGAACATTGTTAAAAAGCCCGCTTCATCAATAGGCATTGTTATTTGTAATTCTTCCTCTAACAGCTGAATACATTGCATAGCTACGGAAAAAGCCTCTTTATATTTCGTACGAATTTGATTTAATTGTGGGTTGTGAATTTGTTTCCCACCTTGTAAACGTTGTAGAGTTGTCTGTACATGTAAACTTAAAGCGAGAAATACTTTTTCATCAAAAGTCTTAGATAAATGTTTTTCAGCTAGTTCCGCAATTTTTTCACATACGGTAACGATATTACGATCCACAATTTTAAAAACATTTTCATGACTTGTTTTTTTGGACATTTGGTTAAAATATTGGACGAAAAAGCTTTGAATATCATTTTCTATTAGTAATTCTAATTCTTCTTCTTCAATGCCGCGTGCTTGAAGTTCTTCGTATTTATGGTCGATATAATCGTAAATGGAAGAACGGCTTCCTTCAGGTTCTATTTTATGCTTACTCCAACCTTCATCACCTGTAAATACAAATGTTTCATTTGGTATTTGATATAGATGACGGCTCTTTCTTTCAATAAATAATCCTTCTTTCATATACCAAGGTAAATCTGTACTTGAAACACCGACAGAATCACGTTTCTTTGTTACGAAATCAGAATAAGCTTTCGCGCAGGCAATTTGTACATCTGTTTTCAATTGGCCAATGTTATTTGGACAATTGTAAAAAACGAAAGCCCGCATTGCATTTGGACTAACATGAATCTCTTTTCGGAGACGAATCGCTTCATTTGTGAAAAATAGCTGTAGTAAAGCAAAGCGTTCTTTATGCGTTCGCTCACGAAGTGGTGGAAGCGTAACGGTCATTGGAATACGTCTTGTAAATGTCTTTAATAAAAATGAGTTTGGTTCTTCTGTTGTTGCAGTAATGATTAATACTTGTGCTTTACGCTCGTTCTCTGTTTCTCCAAGGCGGCGGTATACTCCGCGGTCAATAAATGTGAAGAGCATTTCTTGTCCTTCTGGAGGCATGCGATGGACTTCATCTAAGAAGAGGATACCTTCATGTGCCTTTTCAATTAACCCTTTTTGATCACTGGCACCTGTGTAAGCTCCTTTTTTTATCCCAAATAACTGTCCAAGTAGTAGTTGTGGATTGTTTGCATAATCAGCACAGTTAAAGACGATAAAAGGTGCTCCTTTTGGGAGTTGCTCTACTTCAATTGCGTATTCGTGCATTAAAGAAGCGAACATAGATTTCCCGACACCTGTTTCTCCAAGTAGTAAAGTGTGCATACCGTTTGGAGGATAGAGAATAGAAGCTTTCGCTTTTTCAATTGCAATTTTTAGGCTTGTATTTTCAATTGCAAATGTATCTAGTGAAGTGCCATTTGTTGAATGCGTTTCCAATGAAGTATTCGTTTCTATATAAAAACGGACAGGGCGTGTACTCGTTTTTAATAAACGATCATCTTTCACAAGCTTGTTCAAATCGCTACTAACATTTGCACGGTCTAACTGTAGAAGTGTAGCGAGTTCTGATGCTGTTACACCTTCTGTATAATTCCCTTTTTGTATTGCGTTAAAAATGAGATCTATTCGTTTCATTTCTATTCACCTCGGAACTTCATCACTATTTAAAATTTTACACAAAAATGGGAAGTGTGGGAAGAGAAAAATAAAACAGCTTTAGTACATAGGCACTAAAGCTGTTACAATCTTGTGTCTTTCCAAAAATTCACTTCAAGATGGGAAGATGGATTGTATGGAAGTAGTTTATACCCTTGTGATTGCAAATAATCAATTACTGCTGGAAGTATTTGTACTGTGACACTAGAATCGTGCATTAAAATAACCTCCACTTGTTCATCGCTTTGATTTCGTACTCTTTCTAGTATTGCGGAAGGATTATCATAGCTTTTCCAGTCGTATGTATCAATTGTCCAATCCCACATTTTGTACTGGGCAGATACGAGTGCGTCGCGGTAATTCTTTTTTAAATAAGGCATACTACCGTATGGGACACGAACGAGATGTGTATTTAAATTCGTAACTTGCTGGACGATATTTTGAGCTTGCTCCATTTCTGCAATTAAAATAGAGGGATCGCCAGTATAAAGACGTTTTACATCATGTGACATACTATGAAGTCCGATATAATGTCCGTCTTGAATTAACCGATGCATTGTTTTTTGGTAATGTGGTACTTTCCCACCGATGACGAAGAAAGTTGCTTTGCCATTCTTCTCTTTTAAAATGTTTAAAATTTGTGTTGTATATTTGTTGGGTCCGTCATCAAATGTTAAGTACGCAATCTTTTGTATAGGAGAGTTGGTTTGAGTAGTTTGGTGATGTTCTGCTGGAATGGCCATAGTCGCTTCTGTATTAGATGATGCGTACATAGTAATAATTGAAAATAAAATTATACATTGAAATACTCGCTTGATCATAACATTCACCCTCAGTTTGACAATCAAGATGTAAAAAAGAAATTTTGATATTTTTCTCATTATCTTTGCTATACATATATCTTTCTCCAATAGAGGGACTCTCAAACAATCTATATTTTGGAAATAGGGAATAAGGAGTAAAAAACAAAAAAATAGCATCCTCTTCCAAGAAGGAGGATGCTATTTGAATATTTCATAATAGTAAAGGCTATACTACAATTAGTCTTCGCGTTTTTTTACTTTTTTATAGAAGGAAATAATTGGTTTGTAACGTTCGTGTACAAGACCGATTACTTCAGCAATGATTTCTGTAAAGAAGATTAAAACGAAAAGAAGAATAATGGATAACCATAATGTCGCACTAGTGAAAAGGATTGCATTTATACTAAAGAAAATACCAAATGCGTAAATAATTAGTACCGTTTTACGATGAGAGAATCCCATTGCAAGTAAGCGGTGATGTAAATGCGATTTATCTGGTGCTGAAATAGGTTTTTTATTGACGATACGGCGGATGATTGCAAATGTCGTATCAAATACAGGTACACCTAAAATGATAACTGGAACGATAAAACTGAATAGCGTTACGCTTTTGTATAATCCAAGTAACGATATAACAGAAATACAGTATCCTAAAAATAGTGCTCCTGTATCTCCCATGAAAATTTTTGCTGGATGGAAGTTATAGAATAAAAATCCAATTGTACTTGCTAATGTAATCAGCGCTAGAGGTAATATAATAGCCGCTCCAGTGCCCCACGGACTAGTGAAGGCCATATATGCTAGCGTTGCAAGTACGATAGATGAAATCCCAGCGGATAATCCATCTAATCCATCAATTAAGTTGATGGCATTTGTAATACCTACAATCCAAAATACTGTAATTGGATAAGCGAGCCATCCGAGTTCAGTATCTCCAAGGATTGGAATATATAATACTTGCACTAATAATCCACTTTTTACAATCATGATGGCAACTAGTAGTTGTCCACTGAATTTTACCTTCGCAGATAGTTCGTACATATCATCTAAAATCCCGATGATAACAATGATGATAGCACCTAAAGTTATCGATAGCATTCTTTGTTCGTATAATCCACCGACAACAAATCCTACGGCTACACCGATGAAAATTGCTAACCCGCCAAGACGAGGCATAATTTTTTGGTGTACTTTACGCGCGTTTGGCTTGTCTGTTGCTCCTATTTTAAATGCTAATTTAATAACTAAAGGAGTAACGACGAGTACAGTGATGAAAGATGCCAAAATGGCATAAATCACTTGTGAGTCCATTAATACCCCACCCTTTATAGTTTAACGTAATTTTTTTAGTGTATTTATCTGAAAATTATGATGTTTATTTACAGGCTCATAACATATGGTATCACAAAAAGATTAGAATTCAATCTTTTTTTCTTTTAGCGGTAAATGGAAGTGAATAAAATATATGACAATGGTATATAGAATATTGAGTCGCTTGAGAAGGTTTTTCATATTGTGACTTGTAATATGACATTGTAGTTGCTTCGTCTATAGAGAGTATTTTTACTTCAGTATTATTATAAGTGTTGCACGTAAAAATGAGTAAGTTCCGTGTTAAAATATGGAAATTTGTATTTGAGATAGATTGCATCATTTAACTTTACAAAATTTTTAAAAAATAAAAAAGATAATTCATATAATAAAGAAGTAAAAGAGTTTTCTCATTCTTATTGTGAGAGGGGGAAGCACAGGGAGAATTCTATGTATTCGTATATTTTCTTTTGTATATTCCTGTGCGAAAGGAAAATGAAAATTACGATAATAGGTACCGGATATGTTGGATTGATTACAGGGGTAGGATTGGCGAGATTAGGACATTCGGTTACGTGTTTTGATATAAATGACGAAAAAATTGAACGGATAAAACAAGGGAAGTTACCTATTTATGAATGTGGCTTACATGAATTAATAAATGAAGCATATGAGAATAACCATTTAACTTTTACAACAAGTAAATCGAAGGCTTTTAATAAGGCAGAATTTATATTTATTGCAGTTGGAACGCCATCTTTATTAGATGGCACAGCAGATTTAACGTATATTCGTAGTGCTTGTGATGATATTGGAACATATGTGAATAACGATATTATTGTTGTTACGAAAAGTACGGTTCCTGTAGGTACGAATGATGTAATGAAGGGATGGATCGAGGAGAAGTTACAAGGCAGACATGAATTACATATCGTATCGAATCCAGAGTTTTTACGAGAAGGTTCTGGTATTTATGATTTTTTTCATGGTGATCGTATTGTAATTGGAGCAAATAGTGAGGCAGTTGCACGAAAAGTAGAGAATTTATATAGTGAATTATGTTTGAAAACGTATATTACAGATATTCGAAGTGCAGAGATGATTAAATATGCATCTAACGCTTTTTTAGCTACGAAAATTAGTTTTATTAATGAAATTTCGAATATATGTGAGCAAGTGGGTGCAGATATATTAGAGGTAGCTACAGGAATGGGGATGGATAAGAGAATTGGTGCATCTTTTTTAAAAGCGGGTATCGGATACGGAGGATCTTGTTTTCCGAAAGATACGAAAGCACTCGTGCAAATTGCAGGGGATGTTTCTCATGATTTTCGTTTGTTGAAAGCGGTCATTGAAGTGAATAATAAACAACAGTTGTTATTGGTTGAAAAAGCGAAGAAAGTAATGGATATGAATAAGAAGCGGATTGCAGTTCTTGGCGCAGCGTTTAAGCCGAATACTGACGATATTAGGGAAGGACCTTCCTTTATTATAATACAAGAATTAATTAATATGGGTGCGGATGTGGTTCTATATGACCCGCAAGCAATTCAAAATGTAAAAGATTTATTTGGGAAGACTATACAATACGCTGGATGTATAGATGAATCGATTAGAGAAGCGAATGCAGTTTTTATCGTAACAGAATGGGAATCAATTCGAACTTATCCGTTAGAAAAGTATGTACAGCTTATGAGGGAACCTATTCTATTTGATGGGAGAAATTGTTATACTAATGAGGATGCCAAGAAGCATGGGATAGATTATTACTCAGTTGGGCGAAAAAACATTTGTAATAGTAATATTTTTATTATTCGTTAAAAAGTCTATTTCCCCATGCCTATTCTGATATGTCATAATAGAAGTTGTAACTAGTGAAAGAAAAGAGGCAATGAAATGACTGAACGTTTAAAAGTAATGACAATTTTCGGGACACGTCCAGAAGCAATTAAAATGGCACCTCTTGTATTAGAGTTGCAAAAGCACCCAGAAAAGATTGAATCGATTGTGACTGTAACGGCACAACACCGTCAAATGTTAGATCAAGTATTAAGTATCTTTGGGATTACGCCAGATTTCGATTTAAATATTATGAAAGATCGCCAAACTTTAATTGATATTACAACACGTGGTTTAGAAGGTTTGGATAAAGTAATGAAAGAAGCGAAGCCAGATATCGTCCTTGTACATGGTGATACAACGACGACATTTATCGCAAGTTTAGCTGCTTTCTATAATCAAATTCCAGTAGGACATGTTGAAGCAGGACTTCGTACATGGGATAAATATTCTCCATATCCAGAAGAGATGAATCGCCAATTAACAGGTGTAATGGCGGATCTTCATTTCTCACCTACAACAAAATCAGCAACGAACTTACAGAAAGAAAATAAAGATGAGTCAAGCATTTTCGTAACAGGAAATACAGCGATTGACGCATTGAAAACGACTGTAAAAGAAACATATAGCCATCCTGTACTAGAGAAACTTGGAAATGATCGTCTTGTGCTTATGACAGCGCATCGTCGTGAAAACCTAGGTGAACCAATGCGTAATATGTTCCGTGCAATTAAGCGTCTTGTTGATAAGCATGAAGATGTACAAGTTGTATACCCTGTTCATATGAATCCTGTTGTTCGTGAAACAGCGAATGATATTTTAGGCGAGCATAGCCGCATTCATTTAATTGAGCCGCTAGACGTAATCGATTTCCATAACGTTGCAGCTCGTTCATACTTAATGCTAACTGATTCTGGTGGTGTACAAGAGGAAGCACCATCACTAGGTGTGCCAGTTCTTGTCCTTCGTGACACGACGGAACGCCCAGAGGGTATTGAAGCAGGTACGTTAAAATTAGCAGGAACAGATGAAGAGACAATCTTTGGGCTTGCTGACGAATTACTATCTAATAAAGAAGCTCATGATAAGATGGCGAAAGCATCTAATCCTTACGGCGATGGCCGTGCATCAGAGCGTATTGTAGAAGCGATTTTACAACACTTCAAGAAGTAAAGTGAAACTTTAATCAGTGGGAGTGTTTATCCCCCACTGATTATTAGCCCGCACCAATCGGGATAAATGAAAAAAGAGCCAAATCGTATGTGATTTGGCTCTTTTTTATTATTGGTGATTCCTCATAATCCACTCTGCATGAGCATTTGTAGAAGGGGGAGGAGGCGGTGGTGTTTTGTTCTCACTCGGCTCCTTCTTTGCTTTTGCGCTGGAGTTAGAATTTGAATCGGAATTTGTATTCTCATCTTTCGTAGCCTCTGTTGGGGCTTTTGCTTTTTCTCCTATTTCTTTTTCAATTTCGTTACGTACCGTCTCTACACTGATTGGATCCGGAAGGAAGTAATAAATACCACCTATTTTTCTGTCTTCTCCTTCAATTTTTAACGTTTGTATTGTAGAAGGATCAAATCCAGAGAGTTTACTGTAAAGAGCAAGTCCGTCTGAAATAGGAATGTCGGTTTTTATATATTTTCCAACGACAGTCGTTAAATCTTTAATTTTAAATACAGTAGAGGCGGAATTTAGTTTTTGAGCAACAGCGGCTAGTAATTGTCTTTGTCTAGCAGCCCGACCATAATCGCCGTTTGGATCCTGCTTTCGCATACGGACGTAAGCAAGTGCTTCTTCGCCGTTTAAATCTTGTTTACCTTGTTTAAATTGGATTTTTTTGTCGTAATCAACATCAGAACGTTCCCAAAAATCGAAGGGAACATCGACTGTAACACCGCCAACAGCATCAACGATACCTTTAAAGCCTTTGAAATCAATTTTAATATAATGATCAACAGGAACTTTTAAAAACCCTTCGACGGTGTCAATTGCCATTTTTTCTCCACCGTAAGCATGAGCGGCGTTAATTTTGTCTTCTTTATTTTTGCCAACAATCTTAACACGAGAATCGCGCGGGATACTCATAAGTGAAACTTTTTTTGAGTTTGGGTTAACTGTCGCGAACATAAGTGAATCCGTTCGCCCATTTTGACCATCAGTTGCATAATCTTCAATACCCATAATGAGTATTGTGAAAGGTTTTTTTGTGATCTCCACATCTGCAGCTCGTAATTTAGATTTTTCACGGTTAAATCCACTGTATATCCCCATGAGAGAAGAGTAGGAATTTAAAATATAAAGTCCTACGCTACCAAATAAAAATGCGAAAATAAGAAAGTAGAAAAGTTTTCTTCTACGTTTCTTTTTTATTCTGCTATTTTGGAGATGATAATAACGTTCTTCCATATATAATCTCCTTAGTTCATTTGTAGGGAATTAATTCACTACATTAATCTTTAAAGAGGATAAGTTAGCTATTCTTAGTTAACGTTTTGTTCTAAGTACAACATATCTCCTTCTTTAATTGTACATTTCCCGTTTGTTAATTCAATCATCCAATTTGTAAATGTTTGTTTTCGATTTTCTTCTACATACGTATCGAATGTGACATTTTCGAGATAATGTATATCTTTAATGGCATATTCTGAATTGCGTAATTCATTTTCAACTTTGCCAAGCAATGTATAATCAATTTCTGTTTGCATAACGCGCATTAGTTTTCGCTCAACAATGCCTATGTGATTAAGTCCTTCACTTGTACATTTTCCATATGCACGAATTAATCCACCAGCACCAAGCTTAATGCCACCAAAATAGCGCGTGACGACAACGACAGTATCTTTTAGACCTCGTTTTTTTAATACCTCTAACATAGGTACACCAGCGGTACCACTTGGTTCGCCGTCATCGTTTGCTTTTTGAATTTGATCTTGTTCACCGACTAAATATGCGGAACAATTATGTGTTGCATTCCAATGTTGTTTTTTTATTTTTTGTATAAATTCTTGGGCTTCCTCTTCAGTTGTGGCTCGATTTACATAGCAAATGAATCTTGATTTTTGAATAACAATTTCGTGCTCACCGTAGCCTTCGACTGTTAAATATTGTAATAACAATGGTATACGCCCCTATCCTTCAAAATGACTGGTACTTTACATTTTAAAAGCGGGCGTTTTTATATTCAAACATTTTTTATAAATATGTTGGAATTTTTGATGATTATTTTATCTTTTTGTTGTAATTTGTCGAGATGGTGATTATAATTTCTAACCTGCATTTTCATGTATTGATGCACCTTTTTTAGTTTTCGTGTAAAATTAGGGAATAAAAATTTTTTATAAGGCAGGTACGAAAATGAAAACAGCTATTGTTACTGATAGTACAGCATATATACCGAAGCATATTCGTGACGAACTAAATATATATATGATTCCATTAAATGTTGTGTTTGGAACGGAATCTTATCAAGAAGAAGCTGAAATTTCAGCAGATGATTTTTATGTAAAAGTACGTGAACAGGAAGAACTTCCGAAAACTTCGCAGCCAGCAATTGGAAAGTTTTTAGAGTTATATGAAGAATTATCTAAAGAATATGATGCAGTAATTAGTATTCATCTTTCAAGTGGAATTAGTGGTACATACCAAACAGCAACAACAGCTGGACAGATGGTGGATGGTATTAATGTATATACGTACGACTCTGAAATTAGTTGTGAAGTACAAGGATTTTACGTACGTGAAGGTGCGAAATTAGCAAGTGAAGGCAAGAAGCCAGAAGAGATTATCGCTCGCTTCGATGAAATGAAGCAAACGATGGATGCCTATTTTGTAGTGGATGATTTACATCATTTACAACGTGGGGGACGATTAAATAGCGCACAAGCTTTCATCGGTAGTTTGTTACAAGTAAAACCAGTGTTATATTTTAGAGATAAAGTAATTATTCCATTCGAAAAAATTCGTACGCGTAAAAAAGCGTTGAAGCGCATCATTGAAATCTTTGATGAACAGGCAAATAAAGGTGTACCTATGGAAGCTGTCATTATTCATGCAAGTCGTGAAGAGGAAGCTGAGGAATGGAAGAAAGAATTAGAAGAGCAATACCCTCATGTTACAATTCGTACGAGTTATTTCGGAGCTGTAATTGGCACGCATTTGGGTGAAGGTGCACTTGGTTTAGGCTGGTATACGAAGTAATAAAGATATAAAAGCTCTCTTTTTGAAGAGGGTTTTTTTACGGATGTTTTATGAAAATTTGACAAGTTAATATTTGGAAATGGTAAAATGTACGTAAAATTAAATAATGAGGAAAGTTTTATTACTTACTTTTTACAAGAAACTATCTTATAATAGAGGAGAGGTGAGACATATGGAGCATAATTCATGTTTATGTCCAAAATTTGAGTCAGCTTTTACATTGCTTAGTAAGAAATGGACTGGCTTAATTATTAAATCTTTGTTGGAAGAGCCGAAACGCTTTAGAGAAATCGCAGATATTATACCTAATATGAGCGATCGTATGTTGTCAGAACGTTTAAAGGAATTAGAAGGCGAAGGTATTGTAGTTCGTGACGTTTACCCAGAAGTACCAGTTAGAATCGAGTATGGTTTAACTGATAAAGGGAAGGCGTTGGAAAGTGTTATGAATGAAGTCCAAAATTGGGCTGAGAAATGGATGAAGTAACGTTTCAGTCTCATTCATGGTGGTATAATTTCAAAACGTAAGGGAGTCCCTTGCGTTTTTTCTATTTGTATAAAAATGACGAAATGTTCTTAAAATTCTACATATATATACAAAATTAGATATACTTTGCTATAGAGACAAATGTAATATTACATTTATTTTACAAAACCGTAACATCGGCGAAAAACCTCCCGAATTATGGTATAAATTTTAATAGGTTAAGTACGGAAAAAGAAAAAAGAAAGCGGTGTAAAAAATAAAATGAAAAAGCTAAAAATGGCATCTTGCGCATTAGCTGCAGGGTTAATGTTTTCAGGGCTAACACCAAATGTATTTGCAGAAGATAAAATTTCTGACGTGAAATCACAAATTAACACACAAAATGACACTTTACATAAACAACAACAAGAACGTGATGAATTACAAAAACAAATGAATGACTTAAACAAAACAATTCAAGGTTTAGATAAGTCTGTTCAAGAGAACGCTTCAAAACTTGATGAAACAACAAAAAAAGTTGCTGATACTGAGCAATTAATCGAGAAGAAAAATAAAGATATTGCAGAACTACAAACAAAAATTGCAAAACGTGAAGAGTTATTGAGAAAACGTTTAGTTGCACTTCAAGAACAACCAAACACGAACGTTGTAACAGAAGTTCTTGTAAACTCTAAAAACATTGCAGATTTAGTTGATCGCTTCAATTCTATGTCTAAAATTCTTGAGTCTGACGAAGATATCATGAAAACACAACAAGAAGATCAAGTGAACGTGAAGAAAGATGTTGAAACAGTAAAAGAAAAACAAAAAGAATTAAAAGAAGCACAAGCTCAAATTGAAACTGCTAAGAAAGAATTTGACGCTGAAAAAGCGAAAAAAGAAACTGCAGTGAATGATTTAAGCGGCAAAATGGATACCGTTGTAACTACAATGACAAGTACGGAAAGTCAATTGAAAGATCTTGAGAAACAAGCGCTACAATTACAACGTATTGCTGAAGAAGAGGCACAGGCAAAAGCTGCACAAGAAGCTGCTGCTCAAAAACAAGCAGAGCAAGCTGCTAAAGCAAAAGAAGCACAAGCTCAGCCAGCACAAGCGCCTGCTCAACCAGCGGCACCAGCAAACAATGCTGGACAAGCTCAAAAAGAAGAGCCTAAAAAAGAAGAGCCTAAAAAAGAGCAACCTAAGAAAGAAGAGCCTAAAAAAGAAGATTCTACACCAGCTCCATATGTTGGTGGAGTAATCGCGAAAGCACAACAACAACTTGGAAAGCCTTATGTTTGGGGAAGTGCATCTCCATCAAACGGCGGTTTTGACTGTAGTGGATTCATCTCTTACATCTTTGGTGTAGGTCGTCAAGACGTTGCAGGTTACTGGAACTCAGTTTCTAAAGTAAGTAGCCCACAACCTGGAGATTTAGTATTTTTCCAAGGTACTTATAAAGCAGGTCCATCTCACATCGGTATTTACGTTGGGGATGGCCAAATGATTCATGCGAGTGATAAAGGGATTGCTTACGGTGATATTAACAGTTCTTACAACCAGAAACATTTCTTAGGATACGGTCGATTCTAGGATTTATAATTTAATAAAACACGTGTATAAAGTCGATAGCTTACTATTTTATAAGTAGGTTATCGGCTTTTTTGAGTTTTTACGAGATTATGAGAAGGATTTATAGTAGTGCTGGAGGTGGTTTAGGATGTTAGCCGGGAAACAGTTACTATTAGAAGAACTCTCTTCAGATTTGCAGGGTGAATTAAATCATTTTAAAAGGAATCGAGAAGTCGTTTGTGTACAAGGTGTAATTAAGAAGTCTTCTAAATATGTGTGTCAGCGTTGCGGAAATATAGAGAAGCGACTATTTGCGTCATTTTTATGTAAAAGGTGCAATAGGGACTGTACGTATTGCCGAAAGTGCGTAACGATGGAGCGTGTGAGCGAATGTTCTGTACTTGTTCGCGGGATAGCTGAAATAAAAGGAGAAAATTCCTTGAATCCGTTACGTTGGACAGGAGTTTTGTCTGCTGGACAGGAATTGGCTGCACAAGGTGTCGTTAAAGCTGTTAAGCGGAAAGAATCATTCTTTATTTGGGCTGTGTGCGGGGCTGGGAAGACGGAAATGTTGTTTCATGGAATTGCAGAGGCGCTTCAAAAGGGAGAGAGAGTTTGTATTGCAACGCCGAGAACAGATGATGTACTTGAATTAGCGCCAAGGTTACAAGAAGCGTTTCTGAATATAAATGTAGCGGCTTTGTACGGAGAGAGTTTAGATTGTGAAAAAGATGCAGTGTTAGTCGTTTCAACTACGCATCAATTGTTACGTTACTATAAATCGTTTCATGTCATGATTGTAGATGAGATAGATGCTTTTCCATATCATGCGGATAAGATGTTACATTACGCAGTAAAACAAGCAATGAAAGAGAAAGCAGCACGTATTTATTTAACAGCAACTTCAGATGAAAAGTGGAAGCGGAAGTTGCGAAGTGGTAAGCAAAAAGGGGCTATTGTTTCAGGACGCTATCATCGTCATCCCTTGCCAGTTCCGGTATTTCGGTGATGTGGAAATTGGAAAGAAGACCTCATGCGTAAAAAGATCCCTCGTGTTTTATTGCAAAGGCTAAATATGTACTTATGTAAACAATATCCCATTTTTTTATTTGTTCCCCATGTGCGATACGTAGAAGAAATCAGCTTGTTATTAAAATCAATAAACAGCCAAATTGACGGTGTGCATGCAGAAGATCCGAAGAGAAAAGAAAAGGTAGCGGCCTTTCGAAAGGGAGAAATTCCTTTATTAGTTACAACGACGATTTTGGAACGAGGGGTAACTGTGAAGAATTTACAAGTAGCAGTTTTAGGAGCAGAAGAAGAAATATTTTCAGAAAGTGCTCTCGTTCAAGTTGCAGGGCGTGCTGGTAGAAGTTTTGATGAACCTCATGGAGAGGTCATCTATTTTCATTATGGAAAGACAGAGGCGATGGTACGCGCGAAAAAACATATTCAAAGCATGAATAAAAATGCTAAAGAACAAGGATTGATAGATTAATACATTGTCTACTTTGTGATGAGCATATTTCATACGCGATTAGTTGGTACACTCTTTTGTTAAGCTTCATAAAGAGTATATATGTGATAGATGCGAACAAAAACTTTCCTATATTATAGGAGATATTTGTAGAGAGTGTGGTCGGCTTTTAGAACTTGTGCCAGCTGAATATATAAACGGTGATATTTGCACGGATTGTATAAGATGGATGGACGAGGAGAGGTTTCCGTCTCTCATAAATCGCTCGTTGTGTGTGTACAATGGAGGGATGAAAGAAATATTAGCACAGTTTAAGTTTCGAGGAGATGCTGAATTAGTTCATATTTTCTATCAGTCTTTTCGAAGGCTTTTTCAAAAATATTTTGCGAATGTTTCAGTTGTTATTTCTGTTCCGCTTAGTGAAGAACGAGAATACGAACGTGGTTTTAATCAAGCCGAGTTACTAGCTTCTTGTTTGCCTGTCAAAATGTCTTATACATCATTAAGAAGGATAGAAACAGAAAAGCAAAGTAAGAAGAAGCGCAAAGAAAGGATGTCGGGAAGTAATCCTTTTTATTTTCAGGGAGAAGAGATGTTTCATGGGCAACATGTTTTAATCGTTGATGATGTATATATAACAGGAATTACAGTTAGGCAAATTGGAAGTCTTTTGTATGATAGAGGAGCGAGGGAGGTTTCTTGTTTGGCACTTTGTAGAGGCTAATATGTGAATGTCGAAAGGGATAATAAAAAGACGACAGGTCTTCTTTGACTTACGATCTTGTCATTCGTTATAGTCAGACTATGGGGCGAATGCCCTGATTTTTAGAGTGAAGGGAATGGAATGAACATGCAAGGAAGAGTAAAATGGTTCAATTCAGAAAAGGGATTTGGGTTTATTGAGCGTGAAAATGGTGACGATGTTTTTGTCCATTTTTCTGCTATTCAACAAGAAGGATATAAGTCGTTAGAAGAAGGGCAACAAGTGCAGTTTGATATTGTAGATGGAGCACGTGGACCACAAGCGGCTAATGTTGTGAAGTTGTAAAAATTACGTTTTTGGAAAAGATAGAGCTGTATTTGTGGCAGCATTTTATAAATTATGGAAGCTCTTGTTTGCAACAAGGGTTTTTTTGTTGTAGGGAGAGTTGTCAAAAAGTTGTTTCTTTTCTGTAACGAATTGTCCACAGTTACATTCGTTATTCACGATGTTAATAGGATAAAATAAAGATAGAAACGATGCATCTTTTCATTTCAACAAAAAATGATAAAAAAATCGCAATTCCACTAATTTTTTTAAAAAAGTTAGAAGGAGTTTTTAAGCCAGTGTCGAAATTATAGTACATAGGCTTGAAAGGAGGAATTCATCTATGAAATTCAACATTCGTGGTGAAAATATTGAAGTAACTCCAGCATTAAAGGAATATGTAGAGAAAAAGCTAAGTAAATTAGAGCGCTATTTTGATACATTCCCAGAGATTAAGGTTAATTTAAAAGTATACTCTGACAAGCAACGTATCGAGGTAACAATTCCATTTACAGATTTATTACTTCGTGCAGAAGAAACAAATAGCGATATGTACGCTGCAATTGATTTAGTAGTTGATAAAATTGAGCGACAAATTCGTAAACATAAAACAAAAGTAAACCGTAAATTACGTGAAAAGGGTTCTGTTAAAAACAACTTTATCCTTCCAGAAGCAGTAGCTGTTCTGGATGAGGTAGAAGAGGATGAATTAGAACTTGTACGTACAAAACGATTCGATTTAAAACCGATGGACGTTGAAGAAGCGATCTTACAAATGGATATGCTAGGACATAATTTCTTCGTCTTCACAAATGCGGATACAAATGAAACTAATGTTGTATATGGCCGTAAAGACGGAAAATATGGTTTAATCGAAACAAAATAATAATTCAAAAGCGCAGCCGAAAGGGGCTGCGCTTTTTTATATATTCTTATTGTTGTTTTTCGTAATGATATTTAGAAGTCATGTCTCGTTACTGTCAATTGTATTACTATTCCAAAAGGATCTCGAATAATGGCATAACCAGGGCTGAAGGAGTCTTTTTAAAAGATGTTAAATAAAATAGTAGGGATTGTAGTTAAAAAAATTTTCTGAAACTAGGCCCGACATTTGGACGATTGTTGTCATAGTTATAAGACAAGTGTTACAATTATCATTAGGTTTATACATTTTAGTTTTTTTAATTAGGAGAAAAATTGGCATAACATAAATTTGATTTTTATAACGACTGATTGTAAAGAGAAAAAGAAAGCAATCGGAAGTTTTATTTTAATAAAAAGAGGAGCGTATTTCCTATGATCGGTATTTTAAAAAAGGTGTTTGATGTCAACCAACGCCAAATTAAACGTATGCAGAAGACAGTGGAGAAAATTGATGCATTAGAATCATCTATTAAGCCACTAACTGATGAGCAATTAAAAGGGAAGACGCTTGAATTTAAAGAACGTCTAACAAAAGGTGAGACAGTAGATGATCTACTTCCTGAAGCTTTTGCAGTTGTTCGTGAAGCCGCAACTCGTGTTCTTGGAATGCGTCCATATGGTGTGCAGCTAATGGGCGGTATTGCCTTACATGAAGGGAATATCTCTGAGATGAAAACGGGTGAAGGTAAAACGTTAACGTCTACTTTACCTGTATATTTAAATGCTTTAACAGGAAAAGGTGTTCACGTTGTTACAGTCAATGAATACTTAGCACAACGTGATGCGAGTGAAATGGGACAGCTTCATGAGTTCCTTGGTTTAACAGTAGGAATTAACTTAAACAGTATGTCACGTGAAGAGAAGCAAGCTGCTTATGCTGCTGATATTACGTATAGCACAAATAATGAGCTTGGATTCGATTACTTACGTGACAATATGGTGTTATATAGAGAGCAGTGCGTTCAGCGTCCGCTTCATTTTGCTATCATCGATGAAGTCGATTCTATTTTAGTCGATGAAGCACGTACGCCGCTTATTATTTCTGGACAAGCTCAAAAGTCAACAGAGCTATACATGTTTGCAAATGCATTCGTTCGTACATTAGAAAATGAAAAAGAGTATTCATTTGATGTGAAAACGAAAAATGTAATGTTAACAGAAGATGGTATTACGAAAGCTGAGAAAGCTTTCCATATTGATAACTTATTCGATTTAAAACATGTCGCACTTCTTCACCATATTAATCAGGGGCTTCGTGCACACGTTGTTATGCATCGTGATACAGATTATGTTGTACAAGAGGGCGAAATCGTAATTGTAGACCAATTCACTGGTCGTCTTATGAAAGGTCGTCGTTATAGCGAAGGTTTACACCAAGCTATTGAAGCAAAAGAAGGCGTAGAAATTCAAAATGAAAGTATGACGCTTGCAACAATTACGTTCCAAAACTACTTCCGTATGTACGAAAAGTTATCTGGTATGACTGGTACAGCGAAAACGGAAGAAGAAGAATTCCGTAGTATTTACAATATGAATGTTATCGTAATTCCAACGAATAAAGATATTATTCGTGATGACCGTGCTGATTTAATTTTCAAATCAATGGAAGGCAAATTCAATGCAGTTGTTGAGGATATTGTAAATCGTCACAAACAAGGACAACCTATTCTTGTTGGTACAGTTGCAATTGAAACGTCAGAGCTTATTTCAAAAATGTTAACACGTAAAGGTGTACGTCATAACATCTTAAACGCAAAAAACCATGCGCGTGAAGCAGATATCATTGCAGAAGCTGGTAGTAAAGGCGCTGTAACAATTGCGACGAATATGGCTGGTCGTGGTACGGATATTAAGTTAGGCGACGATATTAAAAACGTTGGTCTAGCAGTTATCGGTACAGAGCGTCACGAAAGCCGTCGTATTGATAATCAGTTACGTGGTCGTGCTGGTCGTCAAGGGGACCCTGGTGTAACACAGTTCTATTTATCAATGGAAGATGAACTAATGCGCCGCTTCGGTTCTGACAATATGAAAGCGATGATGGATCGTCTTGGTATGGATGATTCACAGCCAATCGAAAGTAAAATGGTTTCTCGTGCTGTAGAATCTGCACAAAAACGTGTAGAAGGAAATAACTATGATGCACGTAAACAATTGCTACAATACGACGATGTACTTCGTCAACAACGTGAGGTAATTTACAAGCAGCGTCAAGAAGTAATGGATTCAGAGAACTTACGCAGCATTATTGAAGGTATGATGAAATCTACGATAGAACGTGCTGTTGCACTTCATACGCAAGAAGAAATCGAGGAAGATTGGAACATTAAAGGTCTTGTCGATTACTTAAATACAAACCTTCTTGAAGAAGGAGATGTAAAAGAAGAAAAATTACGTCGCCTTGCTCCAGAAGAAATGAGCGAATTAATCATCGCGAAATTATTAGAGCGTTATAACGAAAGAGAAAAACTTCTCCCTGAAGAGCAGACGCGTGAATTCGAAAAAGTTGTTGTATTCCGTGTTGTAGATACGAAATGGACTGATCATATCGATGCAATGGATCAACTTCGTGAAGGTATTCATTTACGTGCTTATGGACAAATCGATCCACTTCGTGAATACCAAATGGAAGGATTCGCAATGTTCGAATCGATGATTGCTTCTATTGAAGAGGAAATTTCTCGCTACATCATGAAGGCTGAAATTGAGCAAAACCTAGAGCGCCAAGAAGTTGTTCAAGGTGAAGCTATTCATCCATCAAGCGATGGCGAAGAGGCGAAGAAAAAACCGGTTGTAAAAGGTGATCAAGTAGGCCGTAATGATTTATGTAAGTGCGGTAGTGGCAAGAAATATAAAAACTGCTGTGGTATTGGGAAGTAATATGAAACTGTAGCTTAGACTGCTTTGCAAATTATAGTAAAAAGGGATTAAACTCTCTCCGTAATAAGCGGAGAGAGTTTCCCTTGTTTTCATATGAAAGTAACAGCAATTACATAGAGGTGAAGGAAATGGAATTAGTAGAAATTAGACAAGAATTAGAGAAAATGGCTAAGAGATTAGCGGCTTTTAGGGGGTCTCTTTGACCTTCCTACTAAGGAGAAACAAATTGCAGAATTAGAAGAAACGATGATGGGCGCAGGATTTTGGGATGACCAACAAGGCGCACAAACTGTAATCAACGAGGCTAATGCGTTAAAAGACATGGTTGGAAAGTTCCGTCAGTTAGATGAGACGTTCGAAAACTTAGAAGTAACGCATGAATTACTTAAAGAAGAGTACGATGAAGATTTACATGAGGAACTAGAATCTGAAGTGAAAACTTTAATTCAAGAAATGAATGAGTATGAGCTTCAGTTATTACTAAGCGATCCTTATGATAAAAATAACGCCATTTTAGAATTACACCCAGGTGCAGGTGGAACAGAGTCACAGGACTGGGGTTCTATGTTATTACGTATGTACACGCGCTGGGCTGAAAAACGTGGATTTAAAGTAGAAACTGTTGACTACTTACCGGGCGATGAAGCTGGTATTAAGAGTGTTACACTATTAATTAAAGGGCATAATGCTTACGGTTACCTGAAAGCAGAGAAAGGTGTACATCGTCTTGTACGTATTTCACCGTTCGACTCTTCAGGGCGTCGTCATACATCATTCGTATCTTGTGAAGTTGTACCTGAGTTTAATGATGAAGTTGAAATTGAAGTGCGTACAGAAGATTTAAAAATAGATACGTACCGTGCGAGTGGTGCAGGTGGACAGCACATTAATACGACAGATTCAGCAGTTCGTATTACACATACACCGACAAATACGGTTGTAACATGTCAGTCAGAGCGTTCTCAAATTAAAAACCGTGAGCACGCAATGAAAATGTTGAAAGCGAAGTTATATCAAAAGAAACTAGAAGAGCAACAAGCACAATTAGATGAAATCCGCGGGGAGCAAAAAGAAATCGGATGGGGTAGCCAAATCCGTTCTTACGTATTCCACCCGTATTCTCTTGTAAAAGACCACCGTACAAATACAGAGGTGGGTAACGTACAAGCAGTTATGGATGGAGAAATTGATCCATTTATTGATGCTTATTTACGTTCTCGCATTTAATAAGAGAAAAAGCCAACAGAATTGTTGGCACATGCTGAGGTAAAAGAGGATATAAAGAGGTTTATCTTATTTATATTGATGAAATAAAGAGGAAGAGAAGTTGGAAACGACAACTTCTCTTTTTGATGAGATTATATGTAGCATATAATGCCGTATATTGTTTTGTAAAAAGTAGAAAATAGTAAAACAGAGCGGTAATGGAGTAGGACTTTATATGGGATTTCTCTGATTTTGTTTGGAGAAAGAGGTTCTTTATAGAACTTTCTAAGGTGTTCACAGAATTGAAACAATTTGTGAAAGCTTTATTTTATTAGGCCTCTCACTATATTTGTGAAAAATATGAAATATACCTTAGTTTTTCTATATAAAGATAATGCTTATAATGAATAATGAGTGTGTATGAAGAATATCAACAATGGGGAGCGATAGAAGTGAAAAAGAAATTGTTGGCTATTGCGTTAGGGACATCAGTCGTTTTTGCTTTAGGAGCATGTGGAAATAAAGAAGAGACTAAGTCTTCAAATCAATCTGCAAGTACAGATAGTGCAGAACAAATTTTCCAAAAAAGTTGTGCAGGTTGTCACGCGAAAGATTTATCAGGAGCAACTGGACCTGATTTAAGAAAAGTAGGCGGTAAGTATGAAGCTGCAGATATCGAAGAAATTATTAAAAAAGGTCGCGGCGCAATGTCACCTGGACTTATTCAAGGTGAGGACGCAAAAAAAGTAGCTGAATGGTTAGCTGAACATAAATAAAAAAGGTGAAATAGACGAGTTGATTATAGGATCTTACCTAAAAACGATATAGGTTAAGAACTATGTCAGCTCGTTTCCCTTTATCCCGCATTAACGGGCAGTAAGACTCCCACCTCAAAATTCAGCTGTAAAGCAAAGGAGTTAGGTGGGAGATCAACTGCCCGTAAACGCCCGATTGGTTCAACTAATAATCAGTGGGGGATGAACAAAACCCCCACTAATTAAAGTTCCACTTTATCAGGATGTAACATAACTGTAACAAAAATGTATCCGAACTGGAAACCGATTGATGTTACAATGAGGTTTGTAGAATTTTGATGAAATATATTACATAGAGCAGCGTTGCTAATAAAAGGCATGTAAGAAAGCTGCCTTCAACAAGAATGGTAAACAGAGAATAAAAGTTTTTATTTTATTTTCAAATGCACAGAAAAGTATTTCGAAAAAAAATCATTAAGTATTGGGTGATAAATAATGATAAAAATGACGAATGTTTATAAGGAGTATCCGAATGGTATGAAAGCCATTGCTGGTCTCACAGTTAACATTAAACAAGGTGAATTCGTATACGTAGTTGGACCGAGTGGAGCCGGAAAATCTACATTTATTAAAATGATGTATCGTGAAGAGAAACCATCTACAGGATCAATTAATGTAAATGGACTTGTAATTGAAACATTAGCAGAAAGAGATGTTCCATATTTCCGTCGTCAATTAGGCGTGATTTTCCAAGATTTTAAATTGCTACCTAAATTAACGGTATATGAGAATGTTGCGTTTGCTTTAGAAGTAATTGAAGAAGAACCAGATGCGATTCGTGAACGTGTTACAGAAGTGTTAGGTCTTGTAGGTCTAGATGATCGTGCAGATGCACTTCCAAGTGAACTTTCAGGCGGAGAGCAACAACGTGTGGCGATTGCAAGAGCGATTGTAAATAGACCAAAGGTTGTAATTGCCGATGAGCCAACAGGTAACTTAGATATTGAAACGGCTCTTGATATTATGAAGATTTTCACACGCATTAATGAGCGTGGTACAACGATTGTTATGGCGACACATAACGCAGATATCGTAAATACAATTCGTCATCGTGTAATTGCAATTGAAGGCGGAAAAATTGTTCGAGACGAGATTGAGGGAGGATACGGATATGAAGACTAATACCCTTAGTCGACATTTGCGAGAAGGTGTAAAAAATCTATCCCGTAACGGATGGATGACATTTGCTTCTGTAAGTGCAGTAACAGTTACATTATTACTTGTAGGTGTCTTTTTAACAGCGATTATGAATATGAACCATTTTGCGACGAAAGTAGAGCAAGATGTAGAAATTCGTGTGCATATTGATCCAGCGGCAAAAGAAGCTGATCAAAAGAAATTAGAAGAAGATATGGGTAAGATTTCGAAAGTAGATTCTATTAAATATTCTTCTAAAGAAGAAGAGTTGAAACGTTTAATTAAAAGCTTAGGCGATAGTGGGAAAACGTTCGAGTTATTTGAGCAAGATAACCCATTGAAAGACGTATTTGTTGTAAAGGCGAAAGAACCAACAGATACGGCAACAATTGCGAAAAAGATTGAGAAAATGCAGTTTGTAAGTAATGTTCAATACGGTAAAGGTCAAGTTGAAAAATTATTTGATACTGTAAAAACTGGTCGTAACATCGGGATCCTGTTAATTGCTGGTCTTCTATTCACAGCGATGTTCTTAATCTCTAACACAATTAAAATTACAATTTATGCTCGTAGTACTGAGATTGAAATTATGAAACTTGTTGGTGCAACAAACTGGTTTATTCGTTGGCCGTTCTTGTTAGAGGGATTATTCCTAGGAATATTAGGATCAATTATTCCAATTGGCGTAATTTTAGTTATATATAATTCACTACAAGGTGTGTTTAATGAAAAACTTGGCGGAACAATTTTTGAGCTTCTACCATACAACCCATTCGTATTCCAATTAGCTGGTTTATTAGTGTTAATCGGTGCATTAATCGGTATGTGGGGAAGTGTAATGTCAATTCGTCGCTTCTTAAAAGTATAAAAAGTTGCAAACATAATTCGTACAAGCTTATCATATAGTAGAAATAGGTAAAGGCATCACACATCGTGTGATGCCTTTTGCTACACCACCTGTGTGTTCTGGAAAGGGGAATTCCGCATTGAAACGTAGAGTTGCAATTATTGGAATGGTTGTTGCATTTTTAATTGGTGCTGGCGGTATGTTTGGCGGTATGTACTTGTTTGGGATAAACCCAGCGTATGTAACGCAAACAGTATCGAATGGCAATGCTGGCACAGCGCAAGGGAATTTGGCAAAGATTAATGAGGCGTATGCACTAATTGATTCACGTTATGTGGAAGACGTGAAAGACGACAAGTTAGTCGAAGGTGCAATACAAGGAATGTTGTCTACGCTGAAGGACCCTTATTCCACGTATATGGATAAAGAAACGGCAAAACAGTTTAGTCAGTCACTGGATCCTGAACTTGAAGGGATTGGAGCTGAAGTGAACAAAACGGACGGTAAGCTTATTATCGTATCGCCAATTAAAGGTTCACCAGCAGAAAAGGTAGGAATTAAACCGAATGACCAAATTTTATCTGTAGATGGAAATAGTGTGAAAGACTTATCACGAGAAGAAGCAGTATTAAAAATTCGTGGTAAAAAAGGAACGACTGTTGCAATTGAAATTAAGCGTGCAGGAGTGGCTGATCCGATAGAATTTAAAATTAAGCGTGAAAAGATTCCGATTTTCACTGTATTTAGTTCTGTAAAGCAAGAGAGCGGAAAAGATATCGGTTATATGCAAATTACTTCTTTCGCTGAAAATACTGCGAAAGAATTTAAGGATCAGTTAAAAGAGTTAGAGAAGAAAAATATAAAAGGCTTAGTTATTGACGTGCGTGGTAATCCTGGCGGTTATTTAAATAGCGTAGAAGATATACTAGGGGAAATCATGACGAATAAAAAGCCAATGCTACAAGTAGAAGAGCGAAATGGTCAGAAGAAGAAATTCTCTACGGAACTCAAAGAGAGAAAGCCTTATCCAATTTCGGTATTGATTGATAATGGAAGTGCTTCTGCTTCAGAGATTTTAGCGGGTGCGCTGAAAGAGGGAGAAGGCTACGATTTAATTGGTGAAAAAACGTTTGGTAAAGGTACTGTCCAGCAAGCTGTTCCATTTAAAGATGGCAGTAACATTAAATTAACGATGTTTAAATGGTTAACACCAGACGGCAATTGGATTCATAAAAAAGGAATTGCGCCAACTGTAGAAGTGAAGCAACCAGATTATTATCATGCGACACCAATTCAAATTGAAAAGACACTTTCATACAATTCAAATGATGTGCAAGTAAAACACGCGCAAGAAATGCTTAAGAGCTTAGGATATGTACCAGGCCGTGAAGATGGATACTTTAGTAAAGAGACAGAATCAGCACTGAAAGCATTCCAAAATGCGAATGAGATGGAAGCGACAGGACAACTTGATAAAAAGACAGCTGAAGCGATTCAAACTAAAATTATTGAAAAAATCCGTTCTGGAGAAAATGATTTACAATTACAAACAGCATTGAAATTAATAGTGAAATAAGAAATACAGGCACTTTGGTGCCTGTATTTTTTTATGTGTTAAACACACGTTTCTTTAGTTATGATAAGATAAAAAGAAAGAATGAGATAAATGGTGGTGAATGAATTCGTGGAGGCATGGCTTTTTGAAATACTACGAGCAGTTGGACGTTTTTTCTTACACCCTGCTGTCTATGTATTTTTAATTAGTAGTATCTTCGTTGGATACTTACGTATATTACGAGAACGAAAAGACTTTTCTTTTAAAGTATATGATATTTGGTTTGAACTGCGAACATCTCTGTTTGCAGGAGTTGGATACGGATTAATCGTATCTATTATTACGGTTGGGCTTGGGCTCGTTGTTTCAAAAGCGAGTATATGGATGATTTTAATTTGGACGCTAGTATTCGGATTAACTGCTATGTATCGATATTTATCTGCAGCTTATTCGTTTGGAATCGCGATTGCATTCGTTTTATTATCTTCTAAGATGCCAGTTTCCTTCTTACAGCTTGGAGAAGGTGAGGAGGGTACGATTGTATCACTTGCTATTTTACTAGGCGTTATGCTCGTTGTAGAGGGTTTATTAATCTCTAAAAATGCAGTACGTTATTCTACTCCGAAAATTAAAAAGGGTAAGCGTGGTTTAAGAATTGGATTACATGAATCAAAACGCTTGTGGCTTGTACCAGTATTTATTCTTATACCAGGAGACGCGGTGACAGATTTTATTTCTTGGTGGCCTGTCGTTTCAATTGGTTCGACTACATACTCTTTATTCCTCGTTCCGTTTTTAATTGGATTTATGAGAAAGATTAGAAGCTATGAGCCGACGGAAGCTTTATTATTTACAGGAAGACGTGTCTATGGATTAGCAGGAATCGTACTTGTTCTAGGTATCGCAAGTTACTGGTGGCACGTACTCGCAATTATCGCGATGGGAGTCGCAATGCTTGGACGCTTCACGATCTCGATGCAAGAGAAGATTACAGACGAGACAAGGCCAGCATACTTTGCCGCACGTAATGATGGACTTGTTGTGTTAGATACAATTCCGAATACAATTGGGGCAGAGATGAATTTAAAGCCTGGGGAAGTTATTACGAAAGTAAATGGAATCATTCCAAGAAGTACCGAAGAGTTTTATGATGCGCTTCAAACGAAGACGACAGGAGCGTTTTGTAAATTAGAAGTAGTAGATACAAATGGTGAGCTTCGTCTTGCTCAAACGGCATTATACGCCGGGGGCCATCATGAATTAGGTGTTGTATTTGTTCAGCAAGAGCACGATTGGGATTCGGAAGTGATATGATAGAAATGAGGGTGTCACCTAGTCAAAAGTTTTGACTAGGTGACACCTTTTTTATTTTAGGAACAGCGCGATAGTAAATGAAATTTATATCATTAATTATTCGAATGTATCGATTTCAAAATAAAAACTGTGGCCTCTATTTTAGTTTCATAGACGGATAACTTGAATAATTATTTGATAATGGTTATCATTTAGGGAGTCTTTTAATTTGGAAAAGGGAGGAAAGATATGCTGCGTAAATTTTTTTCTTATTATAAACCGTACAAAGGTTTATTCGTACTTGATTTTTCCTGTGCAGTTATCGCAGGTTTACTCGAACTTGGGTTTCCGCTTATCGTAAACCAATTTATTGATAAGCTATTACCAGGACAAAACTGGACACTTATTTTATGGGCTTGTTTCGGTTTACTCGCAGTTTATATTTTAAATGCAGGTTTGCAATATGTCGTTACATACTGGGGACATATGCTTGGTGTTAATATTGAAACGGATATGAGGCAGAAATTATTTGATCACATTCAAAAGCTATCATTCAGATTTTTTGATAATAATAAAACAGGTCATTTAATTTCACGCCTTACAAACGATTTAATGGAAATTGGGGAAATTGCTCACCACGGACCAGAAGATTTATTCATTGCCATTATGACTTTAGTCGGAGCATTTTCATTTATGATGATGATTAACTGGAAGTTAGCACTATTAACATTCTTCGTTATTCCATTCTTATTATGGTTGGCACTTTACTTCAATAAAAAAATGACAGGTACGTTTAGACGTTTATTCTCAGACGTTGCTGATTTCAATGCGTGCATTGAGAACAATGTTGGTGGTATCCGCGTTGTACAAGCATTCGGAAATGAAAAATTTGAGAAAGAGCAATTTGCTGTAAATAATGCTCGTTTCCGTACAACAAAATTAATGGCGTATAAAATTATGGCGTTAAACTCATCTATTAGTTATATGCTGATGCGTCTCGTAACGCTCTTTGTATTAATATGTGGTACATGGTTTGTATTGCAAGGTGAATTAACGTACGGTGGATTTATTGGATTCGTTTTGTTAACGAATATTTTCTTCCGACCAATTGAAAAAATTAATGCGGTTATTGAAAGTTATCCGAAAGGAATCGCTGGTTTTAAACGATATGTAGAACTTTTGGAAACAGAGCCTGATATTGTAGATTCTAAAGATGCAATCGAAGTAAAGCATGTACACGGCGATCTTCAATATAACAACATTACGTTCGGATATGAAAATAAAGAACCGATTTTAAAAGATATTAGCTTGAAAATACATGCAGGTGAAACAGTTGCTTTCGTTGGGCCATCAGGGGCAGGAAAAACAACGTTATGTAGTTTATTACCGCGTTTTTACGAACAATCATCTGGATCGATTCAAATTGATGGAATTGATACGAAAGAGATGACGTTATCGTCACTTCGTAAGCAAATTGGAATTGTACAGCAAGATGTTTTCTTATTCTCTGGAACAATTCGTGAAAATATCGCTTACGGAAACTTAAAAGCTTCAGAAGCTGAAATTTGGCAAGCTGTAAAGCGTGCTCAGTTAGAAGATTTGATTTACTCGCAGCCAGAAGGTTTAGATACAGTTATTGGTGAGCGTGGCGTGAAACTTTCAGGGGGGCAAAAGCAGCGCTTAGCGATTGCTCGTATGTTCTTGAAAAACCCACCAATTTTAATATTAGATGAAGCAACTTCTGCGCTAGATACAGAGACGGAACTTGCTATTCAAAAATCACTTGCAGAACTATCTGTTGGCCGTACAACGTTAGTTATCGCCCATAGACTTGCAACTATTAAAAATGCAGATCGCATCGTCGTTGTAAATAAAGATGGTATTGCAGAACAAGGTTCACATGATGAATTAATCGAGCAAGGTGGAGGGTATAGCCGATTATATGAAGCTCAGTTTAGTTCGTAAATATAATTTCTGCTGAATTAGCACACCATAAGTAAGTGGAAACCTTATATGGGAGGCTATAAAGCATGATTGTAACAACAACTTCTACAATTCAAGGGAAAGAAATTATTGAGTATATCGATATCGTCAATGGAGAAGCAATCATGGGTGCGAATATCGTTCGTGATCTTTTCGCTTCTGTCCGCGACGTTGTCGGTGGTCGCGCAGGTGCTTACGAAAGTAAATTGAAAGAAGCGCGCGACATTGCAATGGAAGAGATGAAAACTCTCGCAAGACAAAAAAATGCGAATGCCATTGTCGGTATCGACGTGGACTACGAAGTAGTTCGCGAAGGGATGCTAATGGTTGCGGTGAGTGGAACTGCTGTCCGTATATAAAGTGAAAAGCCGTGCTGATGCACGGCTTTTTGTTATTAGTGATGCTGTTATCGTGTCTAACATTATAGATAGGTCGATATTCTATGTCGAAGCCTTGATATTTCTTGGGAAATGCGGAAGGTCCTGTCGATATATAGGGAAGACATTAGAGAGCTTCTTTACACTTTCGAATTTGAACTAATAATTTTTCGTATTCTTGTTCGAGAATTGTGATGTCATCGTGATGATCAGGTATGGAAATCCGGCTGATGATTTCTGTTAATTTTGTTTGTAATCGTAATAATTCTTGTTCAGTAACGTTTACAGAAGCTTGAGTTGTTCTTTTTGTGTATTGCTCGTAATTGCCGTGGAAGATTCTTGGTTCGTTTTCATCTACTTGTAGAATATGGTCTGCAACAGAACGAATAAAGGCACGGTCATGGCTAATGAAAAGTATAGTGCCAGGATACTCTTGTAACATACTTTCTAATTCTTCTTGCGTTGTTAAATCTAAATAGTTTGTCGGTTCATCGAGCAGAAGCATATTATAGTTTCCTAAAAATACTTTTGCGAGTGCAACCTTCATTCGTTCACCACCACTTAAGACGTGCACAGGTTTATGAACATCTTCACGGCGGAAAAGAAGGCGAGCAAGTATTGTCCGAACGAACGATTCCGTATAGTTTGTTTCTTCTAGAACATTTTCTAAAATTGTTTTATCTGTGCTTAAAATAGATAATGTTTGTTCGAAGTATCCAATTTTACAACTCTTCGAAAGCTGGATACCACGCTCGTTTTCGAGAAGCATTTTGAACAAAGTTGTTTTTCCACTTCCGTTTGCCCCTAAAATAGCAAGCTTTGCGCCGGGAGCGATAGTTCCGCTCATATTTTGGAATAGTGTGCGATCCCCTATTTTCTTTGTTGCTTTATTAAACTGTACAACCGCTTTACTATGAATTGGTGTATGGTATTGTACGTCAAACCGGGCTTGAGAAAAATCTTTCGGCTTTTCCTTCTGTTCTAATTTTTCGAGACGTGTTTCTAATGCCTTCGCTGCTTTGCTAACATTTTCTTGGCCATGAGCCCCACTTAATTTATAAAGTTTAGATTCAGATGAACTGAACCGTGTTGGGACTTTTGTCATGCTAGAAGCGCGTTGCTTTCTTTGTAAAATTGATTGTTCTAAACGATTTTTTTCTTGTACATATTGCTCGTATTCTGCTTGTTTTTGTATTCGTTCACGTTCTTTTTGTTTTCGATAGTTTGAATAATTCCCTTTATATTCTTGAATAGTACCGTCTTCAACTTCGATGATTTTGGTACATATGGTATCTAGGAAATCGCGATCATGCGATATTAAAACAAGTGCACCTTTATAAGAGGAAAGTGCCTTTTCTAATTGCTCTGTACCGAACATATCTAAGTGGCTTGTTGGTTCATCAGCAAATAGAATGCCTGCATCCTGTTCGAGAGCATGGGCAATCTTTAGGCGCATTCGTTCACCACCGCTCATTGAATCTGCAACGTTTGAAATACTCCATTTTCCTTTTGCGAGAGAAGAAGCAGTTTCAGGTAGTTCCTCGCTAAGCTGAGGGATAATGGCGATAGAACTATGATGAGTTACTGTACCTTTGTCAGCTTCTATTTCTTTACTTAATATTTGTAATAACGTAGATTTTCCCGCTCCGTTGACTCCGACAATTCCTATGCGATCGTTTGCTTGAATTTCTAATGATGGTAATGTAAATATGGTGCGATCGCCAAAGCTCTTTTCAATATTTCGTGCGAATAAAATAGTCATAAAAAAACCTCCCTAGTTTCACTAGAGAGGATAAACGTCGCCCTTGAATGTAAAAATCGTACATAAATAAGCAATGCACATATTTTTACATGATCGTTTCGAAAGAAAGTATCGACAAATGGACAGACTAATCCCCTGCTAGTTTTCATCATTTTTGTTCACTATTTGTGATGGATGAAATAAATAAGAGAATTAGAACTTCATTGGTCAAAGTACCTTCCTTTCATAAGATTATTTTTATTGTATGCGCATACAAATCGATTTGTCAAACTTATTTCTGTTTGCTATTTTTGAATTTATTATTATACAGTTGTGCTTTTGCGAGTGCTTCAGCATCATTTTGGATTTCGTTTAATCCGTTCGCATCACCAATAACATACCCTTCAAATGAAGAACCAACAAAATCAAAGATATATTGGAACTGGGCGATAAGTGGCAATGCCTTCAGTTTCGGATTATCTCCACCAACGATGACAACGTACATTTTTTTGCCTTTCATTTTTTCTTTGAAAGGAAGGGATTTATCGCGTAGACTTTGAGACCAGCGATCGACGAAGTTCTTCATATGACCGCTCATTCCATACCAGTATAGCGGCGTTGCAAAGATGATTGTATCGTGTTCTAGCATGCGCTCAATTAACTGTTGGTAATCGTCATTTACAGGTTGGAATCCTTCCGCATCATGGCGTTGATCTGTAATAGGATGAACGGTATGGTCGCGCAAATAAATTTGCTCCGCTTCGGTCCCGTCAATCATCATATGTGTTAAGGCTTCCGTATTTCCGTTTTCTCTTGAACTACCGTGTATAACAAACATGTCATCATTCCTTTTCTTTTGCTTGTTTTAAGAGTGAAACGTGTTTTTGCAAGTTGGCTTGAATACTAGAGAGCAATTCGATTTGTTTCGTAACTTCACATAGCTTATCTTCGTAAAGTGTGAGAATGCTACTGCATGGATTTTCGTATAAATGTGGCTCGATTTCAAGGCAGCGTAGCATTCGTGCTGTTTCTTCTAAATTTAGGCCAAGCTGTAAGTACATTTGAATAATTGCTACCTTTTCGATGGCACTTTTATCAAAATCACGATAACCATTTTCGAGGCGGTTTGAAGGGAGCAATCCCTTTTCTTCGTAATGTCTTAGTGAACGTTCGCTAACCCCAGTTTCTTTTGATAACTCCCCAATTCGCACTGTATTTCACTCCTTTTACATGTATTGTAAACCTTCACACTAATGTGAAGGTCAACTCTGTTTTTTTGCAAAAGAATCTACATGATTTAAAAAGACTTGAATGGCTTTAGAAGGGATGAAATATTTGCCGCGTACGATGGAGAACGGGCGGATTAGCTTTTCGTTAGGTACGGGGACGTGGAATAGTTCTTTTGCTAATAATTCTTTCCGCACGGTCCAATCCGAAAGTATAGCGATGCCAAGCCCAGCAGCGACGGCTTCCTTCACGCTTTGTATACTGCTGAATGTAAAGAAGCGCTTCATTTTTAAGTGATGTTGGTGTATAAAGCGATCGCTATAGGCGCGTGTGCCAGAACCGCTCTCCCTTAATACCCAGACTTGATCTTGGAGAGTATTTTCATTTATTTCTTCGGTATGGAGCAATGGATGGTTTGGCGGGACGACAAGCTTCATCTCATCTTGCATAAAGGTTTCAACATCTACGTCGGCGTATACGACTTGGCCTTCCACTAAGCCGATATCAATTTGATTAGAGCGAATGCTTTGCAAAACTTCTTCTGTATTGGAGATGAATGTATGAACTTCGACGTGCGAGTTTTCATTAGCATAGCGCGCTAATATTTTTGGAAGTAAGTATTCGCCAATTGTAAAACTAGCGCCAATCCGCAGCGTTCCCGTTACGACGTTGTGCAATTCATTAATTTCTTGTTTCGCATCTTCATAAAGTGAGAGCATTTGCTTTGCGTGTATGTATAAAATATTTCCTGCCTCTGTAACTTGGACGTGCTTTGGGGAGCGCTGAATAAGTGTAGTTCCAAACTCATTTTCTAAGTTGCGAATGTGCATACTAACACCAGGTTGTGAAAGATTTAATAGCTCTGCAGCGCGCGAGAAATGCTTTTGTTCAACAACGGTCACAAAAATCTTTAAAATGTCGACGTTCATCGGATGTGCTCCTTTATTTTTGCTTTCATTTTATCATAAGTTTTTTTGATGATTGAGATTTAATATTGATATTAAACTTATCATTAAAACTCTCTTATAATGTAACTAGAAAGAACATGCATGTTCCAATACGATTATTGGGGTGGTACAAAGTGGAACAAACACTTGTTATACAAAAAAAGAAGCGTCTTGGTTTTTCGCAAGGGGTTGGGATTACGTTATTAATCGCCATTGCTGCGAAATATTTAGCGGAGCTTCCATTTTTAAATATTATGGGACAATTAGTAATCGCTATTCTAATCGGGATGGTTTGGCGAGCGGCGATTGGAATCCCTTACGAAGCGATAGCGGGAACGAACTTTGCGAGTAAGAAGTTGCTTCGCTTCGGAATCATCTTACTTGGAATGCGATTGAATCTTGTAGATATTGCGAAGGCGGGGCCGAAAGTATTGGTCATCGCTGCGGTTGTTATTACATTTACAATTTTCGTTGTCTATGGACTAACGAAAGTATTTAAAGTAGAAAAGAAATTAGGAATTTTAACAGCATGCGGGACGGCAATTTGTGGCGCGGCTGCGGTCGTGGCAATTGCACCGCAAGTGAAAGCGAAAGATGAGGAAACAGCAGTTGGGGCAGCGATTATTGCTATTTTAGGTACGATATTTACACTTATATATACGCTATTATATCCAGTGCTTGGCTTTTCTCCGTATGGTTACGGCGTATTCTCAGGTGCGACACTACATGAAATCGCTCATGTTATCGCGGCCGCGGCTCCAGGAGGAAGTACGGCAGTTGATATTGCTGTTATCGTAAAATTAACACGCGTTGCAATGCTTGTACCAGTAGCGATATTAATTGGATTATGGTTTGGTAAGAGCGAGGGAAGCAAAGAAAAAGGATCGTGGCGCGATCTTCCGATTCCTTGGTTCATCTTCGGATTTTTAGCAATGAGTGCGGTGCATTCGCTTGGGATTATCCCAGAAGTTGTTGCCGGATATATTGTAGTAATTGCGTACATGCTTATCGCAATGGCGATGGCAGGGCTCGGTTTAAATGTAGAGTTTAAAACGTTCCGCAAATTAGGAAGTAGAGCATTTGTGGCAGGGCTGATTGGCTCGGTTTGTCTTTCGGTACTTGGATACGTTCTTGTATATGCGTTAGGATTTATGTAGTAGCAAAGAGGCATCTTATAGATGTCTCTTTTTTTACCTTTTTTTGTAAAGATATCTTTACTTGAAATTGGAAAATATTTATAATAAAAGTAAAGATATCTTTACTTTTGAAGGTGGAGCCTATGGGTGTGAAAAATAAAATTAAGGAATTAAGAAAGCAAAATCATATAACACAAGTTGAAATGGCGAAGGCGATGCAAGTGACACGGCAGACAATTGTGGCGATTGAGAACCATCACTATAACCCAAGCCTAGAGTTATCCCTAAAAATCGCCAAATATTTTGAGATGAAGGTGGAGGAAATATTTACGCTGGAGTAAGGAGAGAGAAAATGCAAGATGAGTTTGAGAGATTTCAATCGGATAAAGCGTTTAAATATGTAGGGTTATTTTTCGCAATTAGTTTAGCTGTATGGAGTTTGTATAATTTAATTGTTTACGGAAGCGCTGGAACACCGTTCATTCTATTTGTTGTTGGACAGTTTGTATATTACGGTGTGAATTATTGGCCAAAGTGGAAATTTAGAAATAAGCAAGAGGCTGATAATGAGTATGGCATCAACGAGTGTGTTAGCAACAAAGACCAGTAAATAGATAGATAAAGGGGAAGCGGAATGGGATTACCGATATTATGTGTCGCTACGGCTATATTTGCTTTGTTTTGGGGAATACAAAATTTCTCTCGTAATCCAGTGCCAAGTGTATGTATTATGATTGGTACTGTAGGCTTATCGTACTATTTATTAAATTCAGTACATTATCATAAAACGGCAACGAGTGTTGTTATTGGAGTGATTATATTATCGTGTGGGTGCGCTATACAAAAGGTGTTATTTCCATAAAAGCTGTTTATACAAAAAGTATAAACAGCTTTTTGTATTTTTTTTACAAATCACTTGAAAGTTACGTTACGTCATCTTTTATAATGAAAGAGAAGAGGTGATGGCAGTGATTTCGATTCAAGAACTTACGAAGGAAACAGGGGTTACGGTAAGAGCGTTACGCTATTATGATCAAATCGATTTATTAAAGCCGAGTGGGAAAACGGATGGAGGACACCGGTTATATAGCGAGAGAGATGTCATTCGTTTGCAGCAAATTTTATTTTTAAAAGAAATGGGTTTTTCATTAAAAGAGATTACGAATATGTTAATAACAGGTGAGCTCAATTTAAAAGTATCGCTTGAAAAGCAACTTAAGTTTGTGCAAGAAGAACAGAAAAAGTTCAATCGAATGGAACATGTTTTACAGGCAGTTGTTTATTCAGTGGATGTGGAAGGGGAACTGGATTGGAAAGTTATGTTTGAACTCATTCAGCTTTCGAAACAGTCTCCTCGTATACGTGAAATGTTTCAAAATGAAGTTTTTTCCAAGCAAGAACAAAAGTTGCTTCATAATTTACCGAACATGAGTGAAGAAGACCCAAATGTTTTAGAATGGGTCGATTTATTAAAGCAATTACGTAACTTTATGAAAGACGGTAAGGAAGCATCTTGTGATGAAGTACAAGGGGCAACAAAGAAATTAATGCAAAAATGTTTAGAGATGGCAAATGGTGATGAAGCATTTTTAGATAAATTGTGGGAAGTAAGAAAGTCAAAAGAAGATTCGCAGAAAATGAGTATGTATCCAATTGAAGAAGAGCTTCTATTATATATGGATGAGGCTTTTCGTATATATGACGAAAGGGAGAAGGGTAAATGAGTATACTTGCAGAATATCGATGGTATTTTTTAATTGGTGCAGAGATTGTATTTTGGTTAGCAGCTATCGGCTTCTTTTTACTGAGATATGGATTTCGTTTGAAAAAGGCGAGCTTTATTATGGGGATTGTGCTGCTAGTCAATGAAGTATTTATTTTAACTTTAGGGGTAGTGGATTATTATCAAACAGGGAAGTTCTCTAATTTTCAGATCATTACGGTAGTCATTTTATTATATGCAGTTTTTTATGGAAAAAAAGATTTAAAGCAATTAGATATATTTGTACAAAAACTAGTTGCGAAATGGCGAAATGAACCGATGCCTATTATTGAAGAACAGATAGAATTGAAAGGTATGGCTTATGCGAAGCAGGAAATAAAAAATTGGGCTTTGCATCTTATTTTATTCGTTGCTGTTCATATGTTCTTTTTCTTTGTGTATGGGCTTATTCCATTTGAACAGTGGGGAAATTGGTTAGAGTCAGGAATCGTTTTAAATAAAGCAGCAAGTCGTGTGAGCCAAGTTTGGGCGGTTATATTTTTAGTTGATACAGTAATTTCATTTTCATATGTAATTTTTCCGAAAAAGGAGAAAGAAAAAGAGAAGCTACTTTCATAGAGGAAAGTAGCTTTTGTAAATTTAGTATAGGTTTCTTTTTAGGGTATACAAACAGTTTGTATAGGAGAGGATGACAATAGGAAAAAGAGTCGCGTGAAGTAGAGGGTGTTTATAGGTTAATAGATTGTACGAGTGAAAATGGACGCAATGGATATGACTTATTATATGTACCTATAAAATAAAATTGATAGAGGAAGGTAGTGTTTACTCCTTCCTTTTTCTATGTATAACTTGTCGAAAATTTTACCGAATATCTGTTCGTTTTTTTAGGTTTTTTATGGGTATTCGTGTTAAAATAATAATACAGATTTTTATGAGGAGGTCGGATTTTACTTGGAATATCAATTTGAAATTATCTCAGAGTATTCCCCACAAGGTGATCAGCCGGAAGCGATAGAGAAGCTTGTAGAGGGAATTAATAGTGGAAAGAAAAAGCAAGTGTTGCTTGGAGCGACAGGAACGGGTAAGACATTTACGATTTCAAATGTCATTAAAGAAGTGCAGAAGCCAACACTTGTAATGGCTCATAATAAAACGTTAGCTGGACAGTTATATAGTGAGTTGAAAGATTTTTTTCCTAACAATTCTGTTGAGTATTTTGTTAGTTATTACGATTATTATCAGCCAGAAGCGTATGTGCCGCAAACAGATACGTTTATTGAAAAAGATGCACAGATTAATGATGAAATCGATAAATTACGCCACTCGGCAACGTCTGCTTTATTTGAACGAGATGATGTTATTATCGTTGCGAGTGTGTCGTGCATATACGGTTTAGGTTCTCCGGAAGAATACCGCGAGTTAGTTGTTTCACTTCGAGTTGGTATGGAAAAGGACCGCAATCAATTGCTTCGTGAACTTGTTGATGTACAGTATGGACGTAATGATATTGATTTCAAGCGTGGTACATTCCGTGTGCGCGGAGATGTAGTTGAAATCTTCCCGGCATCACTTGATGAGCATTGTATTCGAATTGAATTTTTCGGTGATGAAATCGATCGTATTCGTGAAGTAAATGCATTAACAGGTGAAGTGTTAGCAGAACGTGATCATGTAGCAATCTTCCCAGCATCTCACTTCGTTACACGTGAAGAAAAAATGAAGGTCGCTATTGAAAATATTGAAAAAGAATTAGAAGAGCGTTTAAAAGAATTAAACGATAACGGTAAGTTGTTAGAAGCTCAGCGTATAGAGCAACGTACACGTTATGATTTAGAAATGATGCGCGAGATGGGCTTTTGTTCAGGGATTGAAAATTATTCCCGTCATTTAACACTTCGTCCAGCGGGTGCAACACCGTATACGTTATTAGACTATTTTCCAGAGGATTTCTTAATTGTTATGGATGAGTCGCACGTATCAGTGCCGCAAGTAAGAGCGATGTATAACGGGGACCAAGCGCGTAAGCAAGTGCTTGTGGATCATGGATTCCGTCTGCCATCAGCTTTAGATAATAGACCGCTCATGTTTGATGAGTTTGAAGAGAAAACGAATCAAGTTATTTACGTTTCGGCAACGCCAGGACCATACGAGTTAGAGCAGTCACCGGAGGTAATAGAACAAATTATTCGTCCAACAGGGCTTTTGGATCCACCAATTGATATACGACCAATTGAAGGGCAAATTGATGATTTATTAGGAGAGATTCAAGATCGCATTGCAAAAAATGAACGTGTATTAATTACGACTTTAACGAAAAAAATGTCAGAGGATTTAACGGATTACTTAAAAGATGTAGGGATTAAAGTGAACTATCTTCACTCTGAAGTTAAAACGTTAGAACGTATTGAAATCATTCGTGACCTTCGTCTTGGTAAGTTTGATGTACTTGTCGGTATTAACTTATTACGAGAAGGATTAGATATTCCAGAAGTATCACTTGTAGCTATTTTAGATGCTGATAAGGAAGGATTCTTGCGTTCAGAGCGTTCGTTAATTCAAACGATTGGTCGTGCAGCACGTAATGAAAACGGTCAAGTTATTATGTACGCAGATCGCATAACAAGATCAATGGGAATTGCGATTGAAGAAACGCAGCGTCGGCGCCAGTTGCAAGAAGCTTACAATAAAGAGCATGGTATTACACCGAAGACGATTCAAAAAGGAGTACGTGACGTTATTCGTGCGACAACAGCAGCTGAGGATACGGAAACATATGAAGCAGCACCAGCTAAGAAGATGACGAAAAAAGAACGTGAAAAGACAATTGCGAAGATGGAAGCAGAGATGAAAGAAGCAGCAAAAGCGTTAGACTTCGAGCGTGCAGCTGAATTAAGAGACTTACTATTAGAATTAAAAGCGGAAGGGTGACAAGAGTGAGTAAAGATTTTATTGTTGTAAAAGGTGCTAGAGCGCATAATTTAAAAAATATTGACGTAACCATTCCGAGAAATCAGCTTGTTGTTGTGACGGGATTGTCTGGTTCGGGGAAATCATCGTTAGCATTCGATACGATTTATGCAGAAGGACAGCGCAGATATGTGGAATCTTTATCTGCGTACGCACGTCAGTTTTTAGGACAAATGGATAAGCCGGATGTTGATATGATTGAAGGCTTATCTCCAGCGATTTCAATTGATCAAAAAACGACGAGTCGTAATCCTCGTTCAACGGTTGGAACGGTAACGGAGATTTATGATTATTTACGTTTATTATTCGCGCGAATTGGTACGCCGATTTGTCCGAATCATGGAATTGAAATTACATCACAAACAGTGGAACAGGTGGTAGACCGTGTTCTTGAATATCCTGAACGTACGAAGTTGCAAGTGCTAGCGCCTATCGTGTCAGGGCGTAAAGGTGCACACGTGAAAGTACTAGAAGATATTAAGAAGCAAGGTTATGTTCGTGTGCGCGTGGATGGAGAGATGCTGGATGTATCTGAAGAGATTACGTTAGATAAAAATAAGAAGCATTCAATTGAAGTTGTTATTGACCGTATTGTTGTGAAAGAAGGAATTGCAAGCCGACTTGCAGATTCACTCGAAAGTGCTTTAAAGCTTGGCGGAGGCCGAGTTTTAATCGATGTAATGGGAGGAGAAGAAGAACTTCTATTTAGTGAACATCATGCTTGTCCGCATTGTGGTTTTTCAATCGGGGAATTAGAGCCACGTATGTTCTCCTTTAATAGCCCATTTGGTGCATGCCCTTCTTGTGATGGACTAGGTTCAAAGCTAGAGGTAGATTTAGAACTTGTTATTCCGAACTGGGATTTATCATTACATGAACATGCGATTGCTCCTTGGGAACCGACAAGTTCGCAATATTACCCGCAATTATTAAAATCTGTGTGCAATCATTACGGCATCGATATGGATATGCCGGTGAAAGATATACCGAAAGATTTATTTGATAAAGTGTTGTACGGAAGCGGTGAAGAGAAGGTTTATTTCCGTTATGTGAATGAATTTGGTCAAGTAAAGGAAAATGAGATTTTATTTGAAGGTGTTATTCCAAATATCGAGCGTCGTTATCGTGAGACGAGTTCTGATTATATTCGCGAACAAATGGAAAAGTATATGGCAGAGCAAGCTTGTCCGAAGTGTAAAGGCGGACGCTTAAAGCCTGAGAGTTTAGCTGTTTTCGTTGGTGATAAAACGATTGCCGATGTAACGAAATATTCCGTCCAAGAAGTACAGGACTTCTTTTCAAATGTTGAATTAACCGAGAAACAACAAAAAATTGCTCATTTAATTTTGAGAGAAATTCAGGAGCGCGTTGGGTTCTTAGTGAACGTTGGTTTAGAATATTTAACGTTAAGTCGTGCCGCAGGAACTTTATCAGGTGGTGAAGCGCAGCGTATCCGTTTAGCGACGCAAATCGGTTCTCGTCTTACGGGCGTACTTTACATTCTTGATGAGCCTTCTATCGGTTTGCATCAGCGCGATAATGATCGTCTTATTCGCACGTTGCAGGAAATGCGTGATTTAGGAAATACGTTAATCGTTGTTGAGCATGATGAAGATACGATGATGGCCGCCGATTATTTGCTTGATATCGGACCTGGTGCAGGTATTCATGGGGGGCAAGTTGTATCAGCGGGTACACCAGCTGAAGTTATGCAAGATGAGAATTCATTAACAGGGAAATATTTAAGCGGTAAAGAGTTTATTCCAGTACCACTTGAACGACGTAAAGGTGATGGACGTAAAGTGGAGATTGTCGGTGCGAAAGAAAATAACTTAAAGAACGCGAAAATGTCATTCCCTCTAGGTACATTTGTCGCAGTAACAGGCGTATCTGGTTCTGGAAAAAGTACGATGATTAATGAAGTACTATACAAATCGTTAGCTCAAAAGCTATATAAAGCGAAAGCGAAGCCAGGGGCTCATAAAGAAATTAAAGGTCTTGAGCAGTTAGATAAAGTCATTGATATTGATCAATCACCAATCGGGCGTACACCACGTTCCAACCCAGCAACATATACAGGCGTATTCGATGATATTCGTGATGTGTTTGCGCAAACGAATGAAGCGAAAGTGCGTGGATATCAAAAAGGACGTTTCAGCTTTAACGTAAAAGGTGGCCGTTGTGAAGCGTGCCGTGGGGATGGAATTATTAAAATCGAAATGCACTTCTTACCAGATGTGTATGTTCCGTGTGAAGTTTGTCACGGTAAACGTTACAATCGTGAAACGTTAGAAGTGAAATATAAAGATAAGAACATTTCTGAAGTGTTAGAGATGACGATTGAAGATGGGGTAGAATTCTTTGCTAATATCCCAAAAATTAAGCGTAAACTTCAAACACTTGTAGATGTAGGGCTTGGTTATATGAAATTAGGACAACCAGCTACGACATTATCAGGTGGTGAGGCACAGCGTGTGAAATTAGCTTCTGAATTACATCGTCGTTCTACAGGGCGTACGTTATACATTTTAGATGAGCCAACGACTGGCTTACATGCACATGATATTGCACGTCTTCTGGAAGTGTTGCAGCGTCTTGTTGAAAGCGGCGAGACAGTACTTGTAATCGAGCATAATTTAGATGTTATTAAAACAGCTGATTATATCGTTGATCTTGGGCCAGAAGGTGGAGACAAAGGCGGACAAATCGTTGCTTCCGGAACGCCAGAGCAAGTGGTGAAAGAAGAACGCTCGTATACAGGTAAGTATTTAAAAGAGATTTTAGATCGTGATAAAACAAGGATGAAAGAGAAAATAAAAGAAGTAGAGTTATCACAATAAGTTTGTTAGTGAAAACCGAGTGAAAATGACACTCGGTTTTTATTTCATAGGAGAAGAAAATGGAATTTATAGAGGTTCTGCGAAAGAAAAACACTAAGGGAAATTGATAAGATTGTTAGTAGGTATACAAGTATAAAAAATAGAATAAGCTGTTATAAGTGTTTGTACGATACTTGCGTTTATTATCTATTAGCGTATGATGAAATATATATGTTAAAAGGATGTGTAAGGAAATGAGATGGATTGTATCACTTCTTGTAAATAGCGTTGTGTTAATCGCTGTATCCGGACTTTTAAAAGGGGTTGCACCAGACGCATTTTACGTAGCAAATATACAAACTGCAATTATTGCGAGTATTATATTGGCGATTTTAAATGTGTTCGTAAAGCCGTTTTTAATTTTAATTACGCTACCAATTACTGTTGTAACTTTCGGCTTCTTCTTAATTGTTATTAATGCGATTACGTTAAAAATAGCAGATTCATTATTAGGGGATGCTTTTAATATATCCGGATTTGGTGTAGCGATTGTCGCGGCAATTTGTATTTCGATTTTTAATATGATAATTGAAAAAGCAATTGTTGAACCATTATATGAAAAAAAGAGAAAATGACAAAAAGAAAAACATTTCATCATTCGTATGAAATGTTTTTTTCTATTTATTAGAAAGCGTGTTTCTTGTTTTAAGAAAAAAATGGTACAATATCCGTTAGAATGGAATTTCACATCAAATGAGACTGAACCCGCAGCGGAGTGGAGGTTTATACATATGCCGAAAGTAAGGACAAAAGATTTAATGGAACAATTTCAATTGGAGTTAGTAAGTGGTGAAGAAGGAATTCATCGTCCGATTGATACGAGTGATTTATCACGACCTGGAATTGAAATGGCAGGATTTTTTACATATTATCCAGCTGATCGCGTGCAGCTTCTTGGAAAAACGGAGCTTACGTTCTTTGATACGTTAACGACAGAGCAAAAACAAGAGAGAATGAAAGTGCTTTGTACTGAGGAGACACCTTGTATTATTGTAACTCGTAATCAAGAAGTGCCGAATGAGTTATTACAAGCATCACGTGAATCAGGCGTGCCTTTATTACGTTCTTCTCAAACGACGACGAGATTATCAAGTCGTTTAACAAACTATTTAGAAGGTAAGCTAGCACCAACAACTGCTGTTCATGGTGTGTTAGTAGATATTTATGGCGTTGGTGTTTTAATTACAGGTCAAAGTGGTGTCGGGAAAAGTGAGACAGCGCTTGAGCTTGTAAAGCGTGGCCACCGTCTAGTTGCGGATGATAGTGTAGAAATTCGTCAAGAAGATGAAGACACATTAGTAGGAAGCTCACCTGATTTAATTGAGCACTTATTAGAAATTCGTGGTCTAGGTATCATTAACGTAATGACGTTATTCGGTGCAGGGGCGGTACGAAATTATAAGCGTATTACACTTGTTATTAATCTTGAAATTTGGGATCAAAAGAAAAATTATGATCGCTTAGGTCTTGATGAAGAGAAGATGAAGATTATTGATACAGAACTTACGAAGATTACACTTCCAGTTCGTCCTGGTCGAAACTTGGCTGTTATTATTGAAGTAGCAGCGATGAACTTCAGATTAAAACGTATGGGAGTCAATGCGGCACAACAGTTCTCTGAACGATTAATGAGTGCGATTGAGTTAGGAAATCAAGAGTAAACTCTGGAGAGGGAGGTCATACATATGCTGTTAGGTTCTGTACCACAGCTTGACCGTGTAGCAATCCAACTTGGACCGTTCCCTGTTTATTGGTATGGGGTTATTATCGGTACAGGCGTACTATTAGGTCTTTGGCTAGCGACTCGCGAGGGAGAAAGGCTAGGTATTCCAAAAGATACATTTATTGATCTTGTATTAATCGCAGTACCAATCGCCATCCTTTTTGCGAGAATGTACTATGTTATTTTTGAATGGGAATATTACTCTCAAAACCCGAGTCAAATTATTAATATTCGTCAAGGTGGTTTGGCGATTCATGGTGGTTTAATCGGGGCTGTTATTACAGGAATTCTTTTTGCGAAGAAACGCGGACTTTCGTTTTGGAAGTTAGCGGATATTGCTGCACCGAGTATTTTACTAGGACAAGCAATTGGCCGATGGGGAAACTTTATGAACCAAGAGGCACACGGTGGTGAAGTGACGAGACAGTTTTTAGAAGGGCTTCATTTACCACAGTTTATTATTAATCAAATGTATATCGATGGTGTGTATTATCACCCGACGTTTTTATATGAATCATTATGGAACTTTGCAGGTGTTATTTTACTGCTTGCATTACGAAAAGTGAATTTACGCCGCGGTGAGTTGTTCTTTACATACTTGATTTGGTATTCAATTGGGCGCTTCTTCGTAGAAGGTTTACGTACAGATAGTTTAATGTTAGGACCACTTCGTATTGCACAAGTAATGTCAATTGGGATTGTTGTTCTTTCTATCATTTTCATTATTGTGAGACGAAAAATGGGGCAATCTGATAAAAGATATTTAGAAAATTAGAGAAAAGTAGCATCTAATATAAGATGCTGCTTCTTTCATATTCGGGCAGCGAAAGGACTAGAGATGATGAAAATAAATACAGTGTTATTTGATTTAGATGGAACGTTAATTAATACAAATGAACTTATTATTTCTTCTTTTTTACATACGTTACATACCTATTATCCAAATCAGTATAAGCGAGAAGATGTATTGTCATTTATCGGTCCATCTTTGCACGATACTTTTAGTAAGATTGATGCAAGCAAGGTTGAAGAGATGATTACATGTTATCGCCAATTTAATCACGAGCATCATGATGAATTAGTAGAAGAATATGAAACTGTATATGAAACTGTTCAAGAATTGAAGAAGCAAGGTTATAAAATCGGCATTGTTACAACGAAGGCGAGACAGACGGTTGAAATGGGATTAAAGCTTTCGAAACTTGATCAATTTTTTGATGTGGTCGTGACAATTGATGATGTGGAACATGTAAAACCCCATCCAGAACCGCTTCAAAAAGCGTTGAAATTATTAGAGGCAAAACCAGAAGAAACATTGATGGTTGGTGATAATCATCATGATATTGTCGGTGGGCAAAATGCAGGTACGAAAACAGCAGCGGTTTCATGGACATTAAAAGGTAGAGCATATTTAGAAGCGTATAAACCAGATTATGTGCTAGATAAAATGAGTGATTTACTACCGATTTTGTCCCGCATTAACGGGTAGTAAGGAAGTTATGTGGGAAGTTTGCCTGTAAAAGCCAGATTGATGAAGGCTAATAATCAGTGGGAAAAAAAGCTCCCGCTGATTAAAGTTTCACTTTATCTGAGTAGAGGAGAGAGTTAAGTGCGACGGACAACGCGCTACCCTGTTTCAGGAGAAAATTCATTGTGGAATGTGTATAAAACTGTTTCTTTTTGGAAGGTAATGAAAAACTTTATTATTATCCAAGTCGCACGTTACACGCCATTTTTATCCGTGAAAAATTGGTTGTATCGAACGTTTTTACGGATGGAAGTAGGAAAGAAAACATCGTTTGCACTTATGGTAATGCCAGATATTATGTTTCCAGAAAAGATTACTGTGGGAGACAATTCAATTATCGGCTATAATACGACGATTTTAGCACATGAATATTTAATTCGTGAGTATCGGCTTGGAGAAATCGTCATAGGGAATGAAGTTATGATTGGAGCAAATACGACGATTTTACCAGGTGTAACGATTGGAGATGGCGCCATCATTTCAGCTGGTACACTTGTCCATCGAGATGTACCAGCCGGCTCTTTCGTAGGCGGAAATCCAATGCGTATTATTTATACGAAAGAAGAAATGGCTGCTAGGGAAGGCTGATGTTAAAAATGTAACATTTCCCTTCTCTTTTTATGAATAAAAAGGAAATAATTGATTATAATATACTGTTTTGTTTTTTACGGAATCGTTTATACTTATAGATAAAAGAATGTGTGAACGAAGAAAACAAAAAACTGGAGGATATATGGGGAAAAATCAAAGAATATATAAGGAGAACGGACAAGTTATCTCTTTTAATCAATTAGCGGATTTCTTTTATAAAAAAGGGATGAGGGCTTATAAAGGGCAAAAATTGCAAGATGCAATTAAATATTTTCGAAGAGCGGCACAAAGCGAGAAGGAGCCGTTTATTTTATGCCAATTAGCAATAGCGTTATCTGAAGCTGGTGAATATCAAGAGTCGAATCAAACATTTCTAAAGCTTGTTAGATCTAACCCGGAACTTGAACAATGCTATTATTTTATTGCAAATAATTATGCGTATATGGGCTTGTTTCAACAGGCGAAGAAGTATGCAGAGCGTTATTTAGAAG
The DNA here is from genome assembly GCF_000633475.1 of Bacillus sp. H1a. Taxonomy (NCBI): domain Bacteria; kingdom Bacillati; phylum Bacillota; class Bacilli; order Caryophanales; family Bacillaceae; genus Bacillus; species Bacillus sp. H1a. The sequence goes on from NZ_AYMH01000019.1 coordinate 95,916, forward strand.
TTGCGGTGGAGAAGGAATTCATAGAAGATACATTAGAATTGCTTGAGATTATGGAAGAGGAAGCAATGGGTCCGGAAGAGATTGAGGATGAAGATGAGCTAATTGTCATGCAGGAAGAGGCGAATCGATACATTCGTAACGGACAATTAGAAGAGGCCATTGCTACACTAGAAGTTGTTACGAAAGAATATCCAGAATTTTGGTCGGGCCATAATAATTTAGCGATTGCACATTTTCAATCAGGTAATGTAGATCAAGCGCTCAAGTTAACAGAAATGATTTTAGAGAAAAACCCTGGTAATATGCATGCGCTTTGTAATACGCTTATTTTTCTATATTCAATTGGAGAGCATAAGCAAGTAGAGACATTAGCAGGGCAGTTAGTTTCGGTATATCCAATTTCATTTGAGCACCGTTTGAAACTTGGAACAACACTTGCAACAATCGGTCATTTCGAACATGCATATAAATGGTTCAAAGTATTAAAGCGTCAAGGATACGAAGGAGACGTTAGTTTCTATTATTGGTTTGCATACTCTGCTTATATGGTGGAAGATCAGCAAGTAGCTGAAAAGATGTGGCAACATGTTGTAGAATTGCATCCTGATAAAAAGGGAAAAGAACCGTGGAATGCACTGAATTTAGAAGATGAGGGGCAAAACCTTTTATTTGAAGAATTACGAAAATCATTTCAGCAAAGCGCGACGCTAGAAGAGCAAATGCTAGCTTTATATTTAATGAATGAATTGTCAACGCCAGAGAAGGTTGGTTTCTTCTTTGATGTAACGCAAGCGAAAAATGGTGTTCCAATCGTATCGCAACTTGCAAAGTATTTCTTTTTACTTAATAGTCATAAAAGCATTCCGGCTGATTTACAGCAATTTGAACAGTGCGTGCGAATCGCGGATGCATTATACAATTATACGAAAAAAGATGATGAATTAATCGAAGAGTGTTTACATTTTTGGTTTTGTACGTTCATACGTTTATATACATCTGGGGCAATCTTTACAAATGTGTACGGTTGGTCAGCAGCAATTGAATATATTGTGCGTGGCGAACAAAGAAATAAGATGACACAGGCGGAGCTTGGAAATGTATATAATGTATCTGTAGCCACTGTACGAAAGTATGTGCAGGCTGTTAAGCGTACGCACACATAAGATAAGCAAATCATTGGGAAAAAAATGATGCTAACAGTATAATGAGGTTAACTTAACGTGTATGAATGAATAGGAGTGAATAGTGTGTCAGAAGAAAAAATTTATGATGTCATTATTATTGGTGCAGGACCAGCTGGTATGACAGCTGCAGTATATACATCTCGTGCGAATTTAAGCACACTGATGCTTGAGCGCGGTATTCCAGGCGGACAAATGGCAAATACGGAAGATGTAGAAAACTATCCAGGTTATGAGTCTATTTTAGGACCAGATCTATCAAATAAAATGTTTGAGCACGCGAAGAAATTTGGTGCTGAATATGCATACGGTGATGTGAAAGAAGTCATCGATGGTAAAGAGTACAAAACAATTGTAGCTGGTAAAAAAGAATATAAAGCACGTGCAATTATCGTTGCAAGCGGTGCAGAATATAAAAAAATTGGTGTGCCTGGTGAAAAAGAACTTGGCGGCCGCGGTGTATCATATTGTGCAGTATGTGATGGCGCATTCTTTAAAGGGAAAGAACTTGTTGTAATTGGCGGGGGAGACTCTGCTGTTGAAGAGGGTGTATATTTAACACGCTTCGCATCAAAAGTAACAATCGTTCACCGTCGTGACACTCTTCGTGCACAGAAAATTTTACAAGATCGTGCTTTCCAAAATGAGAAAGTAGATTTCATTTGGAATCACACTATAAAAGAAATTAACGATACAAATGGTAAAGTAGGAAGTGTAACACTTGTAGATGTAAACAGCGGTGAAGAACAAGAAGTCAAAACTGACGGCGTTTTCGTATACATCGGTATGCTACCATTATCAAAACCGTTTGTTGAGCTTGGTATTACAAATGAAAATGGTTATGTTGAAACGAATGAGCGTATGGAAACGAAAGTTCCTGGTATTTTCGCAGCTGGTGATGTTCGCGAAAAAATGCTTCGTCAAATTGTAACTGCAACAGGCGATGGCAGTATTGCAGCACAAAGTGCACAACACTATGTAGAAGAATTATTAGAGGAACTAAAAACTGCAACAGAAAAATAAGGGGTAATATACCTTTTGAGAAGAAAGCTACCGATAGGAGCTTTCTTTTTTTATGTAAAAATGTCAAAATTTCGTCAAAAACAATTAGGATTATAAGCTTTCTTATTGATATACTGGACTTTACGGAAAAAATCACTATAAGAAATGAGGAATTTATTTAGTATGGAATGGCGTAATATATATCGTGGATTTTGTATGGGCGTTAGTGATTTAATTCCTGGTGTGAGCGGCGGAACAATCGCTGTTGTGTTAGGGATTTATGAACAATTGCTTGCAGCAATTAGCGGTTTCTTTAGTCGTGAATGGAAAAAACATTTAGGGTTTTTGATTCCACTTGCAGCTGGTGTAGCGGCAGCGTTCTTGACATTAAGTCATGTTATTAAATACTTACTTGCAAATCATTATGAACCAACCCAGTTTTTCTTCCTCGGTTTAATTATTAGCATTTTACCAATGTTAATGAGAGAAGCTGATGCGAAAGAAACATTTAAAGGAAATCATATCGTCGTATTGGTAATTGCAGCAATTCTTGTAGCTATAACGGCCTTCTTCAAGCCGGATAAAGCGGCAGATCCGATTACGACGTTAACAGTTTTAAATACAATTGGTTTATTTTTCGCAGGATGGATGGCTAGTATGGCTATGCTTCTTCCTGGAATTAGTGGATCGTTTATTTTGTTAATTATTGGTGTGTATCCAACAGCAATTAACGCTTTAACTACATTGAATTTACCATTAATCGTGGTTATCGGTGCCGGAGTTATGGCTGGATTTGTTGTAAGTAGTAAAGGAATTAGTTATCTATTAGAGCGTTATAGGAGTATGACGTTTGCAGCAATTATTGGACTTGTTATCGGATCGATTGTAATTGTGTTCCCTGGCATTCCGACTGGTGGAATGTCAGTTGTAAGTTCAATCATTACTTTTATTTTAGGATTTGCGATTGTTACTTATTTCGGTAAGAAATAAGTACTTTAATCCCCTTGATGATAAAAATCGTTAAGGGGATTTTTATGCGTTTTAATGGGAATCAGAGCGTTTAGATTGCTTGTTATAGAAAGCTTTTTTACAATTGTTTCATGTTATGTGCTTGGCGAAAGGGGACTGGCTCCTTCGTTGTAGCAAATTGTTTTTGATAGTATAATGAAATGAGTATGCAGTGAGAAATTTTGCTGCAAGTAGCTGAGGTGAAGAAACATGCAAAGAGTGACAAACTGTGTGTTAATTAGAGATAATGAAGTACTCTTACTTCAAAAACCTCGCCGAAATTGGTGGGTTGCACCAGGTGGAAAGATGGAACGTGGTGAGACGGTAAGAGAATCAGTTGTTCGCGAGTATCGTGAAGAAACAGGTATTTATTTAAAGAACCCAACGTTAAAGGGGGTCTTCACCTTTGTCATCCAAGAAGGTGATAAGGTTGTTTCTGAATGGATGATGTTCTCCTTTTTAGCAACAGATTTTGCAGGAGAAAACAAATTAGAGAGCGAAGAAGGCATCATTGGTTGGCATACATTTGATAAAATTGATGATTTAGCAATGGCACCAGGAGATTATCACATTATTGATTATTTAATTAAAGGGAATGGTATAATCTACGGTACATTTGTATATACCCCAGATTTTGAGTTGCTTTCATATCGATTAGATCCGAGTTAAACCTTCAAGGAGAGGATACGATGACAGAGAATAATGATATAAAAATGGTAATTATTACAGGAATGTCTGGAGCTGGAAAAACGGTAGCGTTACAAAGTTTTGAAGATTTAGGATATTTTTGTGTAGATAATTTACCACCGATGTTATTGCCGAAGTTTATTGAACTTATGGCAGATTCAAAAGGAAAAATGAATAAAGTTGCACTCGGTATTGATTTACGTGGCCGAGAGTTTTTTGAATATTTATGGGGAGCACTTGATGATTTATCAGAACGCACATGGATTATCCCTCATATTTTATTTTTAGATGCGAAAGATAGCACACTTGTAACTCGTTATAAAGAAACGAGACGTTCGCATCCACTTGCGCCAACTGGCTTGCCGTTAAAGGGAATTGAAGCAGAGCGTAGTTTATTAACTGATATGAAGGCGCGAGCGAATATTGTGCTTGATACATCTGATTTGAAACCGAAAGAATTACGAGAAAAAATTGTTCACTTGTTCTCAACAGAAACTGAGCAAGCATTCCGTGTAAATGTTATGTCGTTTGGATTTAAGTACGGAATTCCAATTGATGCTGATTTAGTATTTGATGTGCGTTTTTTACCAAATCCATATTATATTCCACATATGAAGCCATTAACAGGACTAGATGAAGAAGTTTCGTCATATGTGTTGAAATTTAATGAAACACATAAGTTTTTAGAGAAATTGACGGACCTTATCACTTTCATGCTGCCTCATTATAAAAGAGAAGGTAAGAGTCAACTTGTAATTGCGATTGGATGTACAGGTGGACAACATCGTTCTGTTACGCTTACAGAGTACCTTGGGAAACATTTGAAACCAGAGTATAGCGTTCATGTATCTCATCGTGATGTGGAGAAGAGAAAGGGCCATTAAGGGATGAAAAAAGAGAGAAAACCTAGAATTGTCATCATGGGAGGAGGAACTGGACTTTCTGTTTTATTAAGAGGATTAAAACAATATCCTGTTGATATTACAGCAGTTGTAACGATAGCCGACGATGGAGGCAGTTCAGGTAGACTACGTGATGAGTTAGAAATTCCACCTCCAGGTGATATTCGTAACGTACTTGTTGCGTTATCGGATGTAGAACCATTAGTGGAAGCTTTATTTCAGCACCGTTTTACAACTGGAGACGGATTGAAAGGTCATGCGTTAGGAAATTTACTATTGGCAGGTATGACTTCGATTACAGGAGACTTTTACCATGCGATTACGGAAACGAGTAAAGTATTAAATGTCAGAGGACGTGTATTGCCAGCAGCGAATCAAAGTGCGGTGCTTCATGCAGAACTAGAAGATGGAGAAATTGTAACAGGTGAATCAAAGATCCCTTATTTCGGGAAGAAGATTAATCGTGTCTTTTTAACTCCAGAAGATGTAGAACCGCTATATGAAACGTTGACTGAAATTAAACGAGCTGATTTGCTTGTTTTCGGTCCAGGAAGTCTGTACACGAGTATATTACCGAATTTAGTTGTTAACAAAATTGGGGACGCTGTTCTTGCTGCAAAAGCGAAGAAGGTATATGTATGTAATGTTATGACGCAAGCGGGTGAAACGATGGGTTATACTGCGTTTGATCATGTGCAGGCGTTGCATGATCATTTAGGTAAACCGTTTATTGATACTGCAATTGTAAATAATCGTGATATCCCTTGTGAATTACGTAAGTTATATGAGGAAGAAATGTCGGAACCAGTTGTAGTGGATGAAGACCGTTTTGCTGAAAATGGTATTGATGTAATTCAAGATCAATTAGCGAAGTATGATGATCGTGTTGTAAGACATGATACATTAAAGTTAGCTTCTATTTTATATTCACTGTTATAAATGTGCGTTATCTCTTGATGAGGTAACGCTCCTCATTCATATAGGACAAGATTTTTGTTCCACAATAATAGTATAAGGAGGTGTTGACTGTGTCATTTGCATCAGAAACAAAGAAAGAGTTGACCAATCTTGAAGTGAAGGAATGCTGTGAGAAAGCAGAATTATCGGCGTTGCTTCGAATGAACGGATCGCTTTCTTTTTCAAATCGTCGCCTATCTATCGATATTCAAACGGAAAATGCAGCAATTGCAAGAAGGATTTATACGCTTTTGAAAAAAGGATATGATGTGACTGTAGAATTACTTGTTCGTAAAAAAATGCGATTGAAGAAAAATAATGTATATATCGTGCGGCTTGTTGAGAAGTCTCGCGAAATACTAGCAGATCTTCACATTGTTCGAGATGATTTTTCGTTTATTCGAAATATATCACAGGAATTAATTGAGAAGAAATGTTGTAAACGATCGTATTTACGCGGTGCATTTTTAGCAGGTGGTTCAGTAAATAACCCAGAAACATCATCTTATCATTTAGAAATCTTTTCGTTATATAAGGAACATAATGATTCTATATGTGAACTGATGAACGGATTTGATTTAAATAGTAAGACGTTGGAAAGAAGAAAAGGGTACATTACGTATTTGAAAGAAGCTGAGAAAATTACAGAGTTTTTAAATATTATAGGTGCCCATAATGCGCTTTTAAGATTTGAAGATATTCGAATTGTTCGCGATATGCGTAATTCAGTAAATCGTTTAGTTAACTGCGAAACGGCCAATTTAAATAAAACAATTGGTGCAGCATTAAGGCAAATTGAGAATATCCGCTATATTGATGAGACGGTTGGTCTTGATATTTTGCCAGATAAACTAAGAGAAATTGCACAGTTACGGATAGATTATCAAGATGTAACATTGAAAGAGTTAGGCGAGATGGTATCCGGGGGGAAAATTAGTAAATCGGGTATTAATCATCGTTTGCGTAAAATCGATGAGATTGCAGAGAAATTACGCGCGGGAGAAACGGTAGTAAAAAAATAAGAGGTTAAAGGGGAAATGGAGCTGTGGTTAAAAAACGGGTTAAAGTTTCATTAAAAAACGGCTTACAAGCACGTCCGGCTGCGTTGTTTGTACAAGAGGCAAATCGTTTTCATTCTGATATTTTCATCGAGAAAGATGGAAAGGCAGTTAACGCAAAGAGCATAATGGGGATTATGAGCTTAGCAATCGGAACGGGTAGCATGATAACAATTACAACAGAAGGTTCAGATGCAGAAGAAGCTTTAGAAGCATTAGCTGCATATGTGCAATAAAAGGCTATCGCGCGTGCGCGATAGTTTTTTATTTTGTTATTTTGGGAGTAGTCCGATTGGTGTATGTTAACAATTAGCGGGGTATGTGGATGGTTTGCGTTTGTCGGGAATTGTCGGTAAGTCGATATATTTGTTCGAATACTAGATTGGGTATGTGAACAGGGGATTACATGATATAAAAAAGCGCCCTGTTGATAGGGCGCTTCCGCTTTTAGTTATTAACGATTTGTAAAGATCTTATCGATTAAACCGTATTCTAAAGCTCTTTCAGCTGTCATGAAGTTGTCGCGGTCTGTGTCGCGTTGTAAAACTTCAAGTGGTTGACCTGTACGGTCAGCAAGGATTTGGTTTAATTTTTCACGTAAGAATAGGATACGTTTTGCAGCGATTTCAATTTCAGTCGCTTGACCTTGTGCTCCGCCAAGTGGTTGGTGAATCATTACTTCACTGTTTGGAAGAGCGAAACGTTTTCCTTTTTCACCTGCTGCAAGTAAGAATGCACCCATAGATGCAGCCATACCGATACAGATTGTTGATACTTGTGGTTTAATAAACTGCATTGTATCGTAAATTGCCATACCTGCTGTGATAGAACCACCAGGGCTGTTGATATAGATGTGAATATCTTTTTCTGGATCTTGAGATTCCAAGAATAAAAGCTGGGAAACGATTGAGTTTGCTACGTTGTCATCAATTGCGCTACCAAGCATAATGATGCGGTCTTTTAATAGTCGAGAGTAAATATCGTAAGCGCGTTCTCCACGATTTGTTTGTTCAATTACTGTAGGAATTAAATTCATCTGTTATTTCCTCCTTTGAAAGCTTTCTTAGTCTTATAATACAATTATGGTCAATAAAGGTCAAACGAAACCACTTTAAATCAAAAAAATATGTAGTTGTACCATGATTTATTCGCTATGTTTTTGAAATTCCCTGCTTATGTATCTTCAACATCATAACCGAATTACATAAATTTAAACGTGATTAAAGCTGTACAAAAGGCAAAAGAACGCTTTTTATATAGAAGCGTTCTTTCATTACCTATTCTTTTAAAAGATAGGTTACTTTATTTAAGATGTTCTCGATTTGTTCCGCGTTTTTACTATACATATCACTCGCTGATTTTGATTTCGTTTCTAAAGAGAATAATTCAAGATCAGCATGGCATTTTTTTAAAGATGCTAATAATAAAGGTTTGTTTTGAGGGGATGGCATTTGGAGTTTATCATTGTAAATGTCGATAGTAAGCTGTCCGTATGAATCAACTTGAGCGAGAAAGACATTTTCAATGACAACACCAAGTTTTTCTAATTCTGAATGTAACCAAGCGCGGTTATGTCCGCTAGCAGAAAGAGGTTCATCTAGTACATTTCCATCCATAATAACAGTTTGTGTTTCTTTTTCATTTGGTACTTTTAAGCCGATGTCTTTTGCTGTGAGTGGTTGGCGATCTTTCTTTAGTAATACATTTAACTCTCCGCTCGGTTCTAATACTGCAAATTCAACATCAGCTACGCTGAACGCATCTTTTCCTCGGAGTAGTTCAAGTAATTCGTCACTTGTATATTTTTCTTTCTTTAAGTTATCTTCGAGTATTTTTCCATCTTTTATTAATACGGTAGATTTCCCTTCAAAGAAGTCCCGAGCTGTTTTGTTCTTTAAGGAGAGGATTCCTGTGAAAAAAGGTACCACAGCGAAAATGAGTATCGCAAAGACACCGTGGAAAAATTTTGAATCGAGCCCTGTAGATACTTGGGCAGCGATGTCACCGATTGTCATTCCGGCTATGTATTCAAAAAAGGAGAGCTGAGAGATTTGTCTTTTCCCTAACCATTTCGTAATAGCGAATAAAATGATTAATATGAATACAGAGCGGAGAATGACAAGTGTCCATTCGGGTAGGTGAGACATAGTAAATTCCTCCAGTCTACTTAAAACCCTTTATATTGAGGTTCTTCACGTTCTAATACTGAAATTCTATCCTTTAAATCAGCGATAACGCTGTCCATTTCTAACATACATTCATGAAATACGCGTTTTGCTTCTTCATCTTGTGAATTTAATGAAAGGGAGCTTAAACTTGCTTGAGCGCCCCTTACACTAGCAAGACAAGTTTTTACGCTAGCGATAACAGTCATACAAACACCTCTTATCCTTTCGGTTTAAATAGTAATGCACCGATGAATCCGAAAATAATAGCTGCGGATATACCAGCACTCGTTACTTTAAACATACCGGTAATGACACCGACGATTCCATGTTTAGCCGCTTCTTCCATCGCACCGTGAACGAGGGCGTTACCGAAGCTTGTAATTGGTACGGTTGCTCCGGCCCCAGCGAAATCAATTAATGGTTCATAAAGATTAAGCCCGTCTAATATTGCGCCGATAACAACGAGTGTTGCCATTGTATGAGCTGGCGTTAACTTACCGACATCAAACATCAGTTGACCAATTACACATATAAGTCCACCAATGACGAAAGCCCAGAAAAAAATCATTGCGTTGCACCTCCAAATTCAATCGAAACAGCGTGAGCGATACAGGGGATTGTTTCTTCTTGCTGGAATGTCAGCGGAGATAGTAAAGCACCTGTTGCAACGACAAGTATCTTATTAAATTCTCCCCTTTTCATTCGATTTAATAAATGACCGTACACGACTGTTGCAGAACATCCCGGGCCACTTGCACCAGCTATGACAGGTTGCCCGTCTCTATAAATAATGATTCCGCAATCTTGGAATTGCTCGCTCGTTACTTTTGTTCCATGTTTATGTAGTAGGTCGTAGGCAATTTCACGACCAACATGTCCAAGGTCACCTGTTACAATTAAGTCGTAGTAACTGGCGTCAATTTGTCGTTCGCGTAAATGGGCTTCAATCGTATCGACAGCCGCTGGGGCCATCGCGCCACCCATATTAAATGGATCAGTTAATCCCATATCGACAACGCGACCAATTGTTGCGGATGTTACTTGTGGACCATATCCAGTGTCACTTAAAATAGCTGCGCCTGCACCGGTCACTGTCCACTGGGCAGTAGGAGGTTTTTGACCACCGTATTCAGTTGGATATCGGAATTGTTTTTCTACGGCAGCGTTATGGCTTGATGCTCCAGTTAATAAATATTTCGCCCCTTTTGCATTTACAATGCTTGCCCCAAGTGCTAATCCTTCCATAGAAGTAGAGCAAGCTCCAAATAATCCGAGATAAGGTGTTCCGAGTGTACGACATGCAAAGCTCGTTGGAGTTATTTGATTAATTAAATCTCCTGCGAGTACGAATTGAATATCGTCTTTACGAAGTTTTGCCTTTTCGGTAGCGCGGCTACAAGCTTCTTCAAATAAAATTTTATGTGCCTTTTCGTAAGAATCTTGTCCAAGCCATAAATCTTCATGGAGGGTGTCGAAGTCTTCAGGGATATTTCCCTTTGCTTCAAATGGTCCACCGACTACCCCGGTTGAGATAATGACTGGTTTGTTTTCAAATACCCACGTTCGGTGTCCGTGTAACATTTATAGCCCTCCCCATTGAACGAGAATCGTTTTAATAAGTGCGATGACGAAAGCAGAAAATACACCAAATAAAATAACAGAGCCAGCTAGTTTAAACATGTTACCTCCAACACCAAGAACGAATCCTTCAGTCCGGTGTTCGATACAGGCTGCGATTACCGAGTTTCCAAATCCAGTAACAGGTACAGCTGTGCCTGCTCCAGCAAATTGTCCGAGGCGGTCATATACACCGAATCCAGTTAGTAACATCGAGATAAAAATAAGAGTTGCGACTGTTGGATTTCCTGCTGAACGCTCAGTGAAATCAAAATATGTGATGTAAAAAGTAGAAATAAACTGTCCAATTAAACAAATAAAACCACCGACGAAAAAAGCTTTTATACAATTTTTCAAGACAGGACGCTTGGGCTCCCGTTCTTGCTCGAATTTTTTATATTCCTGTTGTACAGGGGTTAAGTTTTTATCTTTACTAGACATTTCAATCCTTCCTTTTCTATTAGAAAGCGTTAAGTGTTAGATTCCATTTCTGATCCGATAAGCTTTAACTGTTTTTTGATTTCATCTTTATTTACTTCTTTTCTCTTAATTTTGATTTCAAGCTTTTCGAGTAACATGAAGATCTTTTTATCTGTACTTACACGAACATCCAAAGTAGGATATTCATCACTTAATTGCTTTTGAAGTTTTTTGCGCAGTGGTTTTAGTCCAAACCTTTCATGATGTTCAGGTTTAACCGCTATGTAGAGATCTAAATTTGAATTAACTGCGGTGCTTTTTATAATTTCATCCATAGCGAGAGCTTTTTTCTTTACTTCTTGCGATATAGATTGATTAAAGGATTCCGTGCTCATCTTCGTTAATTTGGGGCCTTTTTCTTTCTCTGTTCGTTTTGCTTCTTCGTTCTTTACCTTTTTATCTAATGGGCTATTATCACAGCCAGTAAAAGAGCTAAATAGAAGTACAAATAACGCGGTTATAAGTCCGATCTTTCGCATAATCATCATTCCATTTCTATTGCATTATGTAATGTGAGAGAAAAAGGATGACTGCATATCATCCTTTTTCTGTTTCACAGCAATGTATACCATTAGATGAAATGGTACTTTTAGTTATTGCTGTGTGTATTGTGGTTCTTCTTGTTGGACTTCTTCAACACGTGGGTTTAAAGAATCGATAATTGTTTGTGTTTGCTGCGCAGCTGTTTGGAAAAGTTGCTTTGCTTGTTGGTTATCCGTATCAAGAGCGAATCCCTCTAAGCTAGCTTGTGCACTTTTTAATCCAGAAACAGTTTGCTTTAGTTTTGTAATTACAGTCATTGAATGAAGCCCCCTTTGGAATATCAATTCAAAGATTATAATTTGTGAGTTGGGGGGAATTTATGATTGGAAAATTTAGGGGAGGGATATGTATTTATATGCTTCCAGCTAAGGGGCATAAAGGATTAAGGGTATATTTTTATTGCTTTAGATGGATTTTATTGCTATTATTATGAGAAGAAAATGAAGTATATTTTATAATCATGCGCCCATAGCTCAGTCGGATAGAGCGGTGGTTTCCGGTACCACGTCTGCCGGGGGTTCGAATCCCTCTGGGCGCGTCAAAAAGTCCTAACTTACGTTTTGTAGGTTAGGACTTTTTTATTTTTCTCTTGTTATATCTAGTGATAAGATTTACTATTAGTACTTGGTAATAATGTTGAGGTTTATTATTTTCTTTCAATATTATTCATTTTTAGGTTGTAAGTTGTAAATCTCATTAATACATATAAATTAATAATATTTTGGAATGGGTGTCTGCGATAGGATTCTCCTTTTACCAAACTTATTGTACAATAGAAACAAGGGGGAGATTAGTTTGAAGGCAAGTCTTTTACAAGAACAAAGCTTACGTTTGGCAATGACACAAGAGTTAAGGCAAGCGATTACAATGCTCCAGTATAATGTACAAGAATTATCGGAGTTTTTGTATGAGCAATCGTTAGAGAATCCCCTTATTGAGTTAGGTGGTTTTGAGAGGGAGAAGAAAAAGAGCTCTAACGCAAGTAAAAGTACCGGCAAACAAGTCGAGAATCAGATGGAAATCTACAGTGTGGATTCAACAACGATTCAGCAACATTTATTAAATCAAATACAGTATTATAAAATAGATGAAGAAGAGCGAAAAGTAGCTTCTTTCATTATTATGAACATGGATGGAAATGGGTATTTACAAGAAACGAATGAAGAGCTATCAGAGCTTCTTTCTGCGTCGATGGATGTAGTAGACCGTTCTGTAGAGCTTGTCCAATCTTTAGAGCCAGCAGGGGTAGGGGCGCGTAATATTCAGGAATGTCTAACCTTGCAATTGAAGCGCTTACAAAGACGGAATGGATTAGCGGAAGAGGTTGTAGAGGAGCACTTCACTTACTTCGTGAAGAAAGATTGGCGAAAGCTCGTTCAAGTGCTGAAGTGTAGTAATGAGGAATTACAGCATGCGGTAAATTGTATTACGTCATTACAACCAAAACCAGGTCTTGCGTTTTCTTCTGATAAACCACTTTATATTGTGCCTGATATGGCGGTGAAGAAAGAAGGGGATCGTCTCGTTTTACAGATGAACGAGAGAAATATGCCGAGAATTGAAATCCATTCTGAGTATAGTGCGCTTCTTAATAATAGTGAAAGTGAAGTAGCATCTTACGTATCAGAAAAGTATCAGCATGTGCAATGGATTATGCGCAGTTTGAAACAGAGAAAACAAACACTTCTGCAAGTAATGACCATTATTATGGAAAAACAGCGTGATTTCTTCTGGAAAGGTCCAGAGTATTTAAAGCCACTTGCTTTAAAAGAGGTAGCGGAAGAGTTAAGTGTGCACGAGTCTACAATTAGTCGCGCAACGCGAAATAAGTATGTGCAAACACCGCACGGTTTATTTGAGATGAAATCCTTCTTTAGTAATGCTGTTTCGACGACAGATGATGAGGCCGTTTCAACGAAGCGGGTGAAGCGGATTATTCAAACGCTTGTGGAAGCGGAAAATAAGAAAAAGCCACTTTCGGATCAAAAGATTTCAAAATTATTAGAAGAAGAGCATGAAATCGTTATTTCTCGAAGAACAGTTGCGAAATATAGAGAACAAATGCACATTCCTGCTTCGTCTCTAAGAAAAACAATTGGATAGGTGAAGAAGATGAAAGTTGTACTATATACAAAAAAAGATTGTGGTCTTTGTGAAAAGGCGAAACAAGTTTTACAGGAAGTACAATGTGAATATTCTTTTCAAATCGAGGAAATAGATATATATGAAGATAATGACCTTTTAGAAAAATATCATTTAATGATTCCGGTTGTAGAAATAGGCGGAAAACAAGTAGAATATGGTAACATTCACAAAGGTGTCATAATAAACTATATAAACAATGCAGTTAAGAGTTGAATAAGTTTCTATCTCCTGTTACAATAATACACGTAGCAGGGATTATTTTTTTAACCTATGTGGGACATAAAATGTCACTACGGGACACAAAGTGACCACAAGGGAAAATGAACCAATGTAGTGAGGAGAAAAGATATGCGCTCATGGATTCAGAACACAAAAAAATTATTACCTGATCTGCTACCTGTTATGCAAACGAGAATGCAAGTTCTTCAGTACATCAGGCTTATGCAGCCGATTGGAAGAAGAAACTTATCTGCAAGTCTTGGTATGACAGAACGAGTATTGCGAAGTGAAGTTCAAGTTTTGAAAGAACAAAACTTAGTTCACGTCGCTTCTTCTGGAATGACTTTGACAGAAGAAGGAACAGCTTTAGTTCTTGCTTTGGAAGACTTTATGAAAGAAATTTCCGGGTTAAAGGTTTTAGAAAAACAACTTAAGGAAACATTAGATTTGGATGAAGTTTTCGTTGTCCCTGGTGATAGTGATGAATCACCTTGGGTCAAACTGGAGATGGGCCGTGCTTGTGTGACTTGTATAAAAGACCGTCTGACAGCGAATAATATCGTTGCTGTGGCTGGAGGAACTACGCTAGCTGCTGCTGCGGACATGATGCAACTTGATTGCAAAGATTTACATATGCTATTTGTCCCAGCACGTGGTGGAATTGGAGAAGGTGTTGAGTTAGAAGCCAATACCATTTGTGCCAAAATGGCACAAAATACGATGAGTAATTATCGCTTATTGTATGTTCCAGATCACGTTAGTAGCGAAGCATATGCGTCCATTGTAACAGAGCCATCCGTGAAAGAAGTTCTTGAGTTGATTCGATCTTCCAATATCGTCATTCATGGAATTGGTGATGCGTTAACAATGGCACGTCGCAGAAATACTTCAGAAGCAGATTGGTTAAAGATTCAGGCAAGCGAAGCAGTTGGCGAAGCTTTCGGTTACTACTTTAATGAACAAGGAAATGTTGTTCATAAAGTAAGAACAGTTGGTATGCAACTTGAAGATTTACAACATGTATCTCACGTTGTTGCAGTCGCTGGAGGTTCTTCAAAGGCAAAGGCAATACAGGCTGTAATAAAGCAAGGGCACACTTCAATTCTAATTACAGATGAAGGTGCAGCAAAACAGTTAACAAAGGGTATTACCCTTTAAATATAATCCCCCAAGGAGGAAATTCAAATGACTAAAATTGGTATTAATGGATTTGGACGTATCGGACGTAACGTATTCCGCGCAGCTCTTAACAACTCTGAGGTAGAAGTAGTAGCAATCAACGACTTAACAGATGCTAAAACATTAGCTCACCTTTTAAAATATGACACAGTTCACGGAACTTTAAATGCAGAAGTATCTGCTAACGAAAACAGCATCGTTGTTAACGGTAAAGAAATTAAAGTTATCGCTGAGCGTGACCCAGCTCAATTACCATGGAGCGACTACGGAGTAGAAGTAGTAGTAGAATCTACTGGCCGTTTCACTAAAAAATCAGACGCTGAAAAACACTTAGGTGGATCAGTTAAGAAAGTTATCATCTCAGCTCCAGCTTCTGACGAAGATATCACTGTAGTTATGGGTGTTAACCACGAACAATACGATGCAGCTAACCACAACGTAGTATCTAACGCTTCTTGTACTACAAACTGTCTAGCTCCATTCGCTAAAGTATTAAACGAAAAATTCGGCGTAAAACGCGGAATGATGACAACAATTCACTCTTACACTAACGACCAACAAATCTTAGACTTACCACACAAAGATTTACGTCGTGCTCGTGCAGCAGCTGAAAACATGATCCCAACATCTACTGGTGCTGCTAAAGCTGTAGCATTAGTATTACCAGAACTTAAAGGTAAATTAAACGGTGGCGCTGTACGTGTTCCAACTGCTAACGTTTCTCTTGTTGACTTAGTTGTTGAACTTGACAAAGAAGTAACAGTTGAAGATGTAAACGCAGCATTCAAAGCAGCAGCTGAAGGCGAATTAAAAGGTATCCTTGGATACAGCGAAGAGCCATTAGTATCTATCGACTATAACGGATGCACAGCTTCTTCTACAATCGACGCATTATCTACAATGGTAATGGAAGGTAACATGGTTAAAGTACTTTCTTGGTACGATAACGAAACTGGTTACTCTAACCGCGTAGTAGACCTAGCTGCATACATGACTTCTAAAGGTCTTTAATTCTTAAGTATATAAGTAATCAATGACAAAACGAGGGAGAGGGTTTGTTCCCTCTCTCTCTTCTTTCGTTTTAGAAGCAAATGTGTTAAGCTTTTGAATGGGTTTTGTCAATCCTAACTAGTAGTCGGAGGGAAAACCAATGAACAAAAAATCAATTCGTGACGTAGATTTAAAAGGTAAGCGTGTATTTTGCCGCGTTGATTTCAACGTACCTATGAAAGAAGGCAAAATTACAGATGAAACTCGTATCCGTGCAGCTCTTCCTACAATTCAATATTTAGTAGAGCAAGGTGCGAAAGTTATTTTAGCAAGCCACTTAGGCCGTCCAAAAGGTCAAGCAGTAGAAGAATTACGTCTTACTCCAGTAGCAGCACGTTTAGGCGAGCTTCTTGGTAAAGATGTTAAGAAAGCGGACGAAGCATTCGGACCAGTTGCACAAGAAATGGTTGCAGCAATGAACGAAGGCGACGTATTAGTTCTTGAAAACGTACGTTTCTATGCGGGCGAAGAAAAGAACGATGCAGAACTTGCGAAAGAATTTGCAGCTCTTGCTGATATCTTCGTAAACGATGCATTCGGTGCAGCTCACCGTGCTCACGCTTCTACAGCAGGAATCGCAGACTACCTACCAGCAGTATCTGGTTTACTAATGGAAAAAGAGTTAGATGTATTAGGTAAAGCACTTTCTAACCCAGAACGTCCATTCACAGCTATCATCGGTGGTGCGAAAGTAAAAGATAAAATCGGTGTAATTCGTCATCTATTAGACAAAGTAGATAACTTAATCATCGGTGGCGGACTTGCTTACACATTCGTTAAAGCTTTAGGTCATGAAATTGGTCTATCTCTATGTGAAGACGACAAGATTGAACTAGCTAAAGAATTTATGCAACTTGCAAAAGAAAAAGGCGTAAACTTCTACATGCCAGTTGATGTTGTAATCACAGAGGAATTCTCTGAAACTGCAACAACTAAAATCGTTGGTATCGACTCTATCCCTTCTAACTGGGAAGGCGTGGACATCGGTCCTAAAACACGTGAAATTTATGCAGATGTAATCAAAAACTCTAAGCTTGTTGTATGGAATGGACCAATGGGTGTATTCGAAATGACTCCATTCGCAGAAGGTACAAAAGCAGTAGGACAAGCATTAGCAGATGCAGAAGATACATACTCTGTTATCGGCGGTGGGGACTCTGCAGCAGCTGTTGAAAAATTCGGTATGGCTGATAAAATGAGCCACATTTCTACTGGCGGCGGTGCGTCATTAGAATTCATGGAAGGTAAAGAGCTTCCAGGTGTAGTTTGTCTTAACGACAAATAAGTAGCAGCCAAAGAAAAAGGACGGTGCAAAGCATGCGTAAACCAATTATCGCAGGTAACTGGAAAATGAATAAAACTCTACCTGAAGCAGTTAGCTTCGTAGAGGAAGTTAAAGGTCAAATCCCAGCAGCTTCAGCTGTTGATGCAGTAGTTTGCTCTCCAGCTCTATTCTTAGAGCGCTTAGTAGCAGCGACTGAAGGAACTGACTTACAAGTAGGTGCACAAAACATGCACTTCGAAAAAAATGGTGCATTCACTGGCGAAATTAGCCCAGTATCACTTAGCGACTTAAAAGTAGGCTACGTAGTACTTGGCCACTCTGAGCGTCGTGAAATGTTTGCTGAAACAGACGAATCAGTAAACAAAAAGACTCTTGCAGCATTTGAACATGGTTTAACACCAATCGTTTGTTGTGGTGAGACTTTAGAAGAGCGCGAAAGCGGAAAAACATTTGATCTAGTAGCAGGTCAAGTGACAAAAGCACTTGCAGGTTTAACAGAAGAGCAAGTTAAAGCAACTGTTATCGCTTATGAGCCAATCTGGGCTATCGGTACAGGTAAATCTTCTTCTTCTGCAGATGCAAATGAAGTATGTGCGCACATCCGTAAAGTTGTTGCAGAAGCTGTTTCTCCAGAAGCTGCAGAAGCTGTTCGTATTCAATACGGCGGTAGCGTAAAACCAGAAAACATTAAAGAGTATATGGCACAATCTGACATCGACGGCGCTTTAGTTGGCGGTGCTAGCTTAGAGCCTGCTTCGTTCTTAGGTCTTCTGGGGGCGGTAAAATGAGAAAGCCAACAGCTTTAATCATTCTTGACGGTTTCGGACTACGTGAAGAAACTTATGGGAATGCTGTAGCACAAGCTAAGAAACCTAATTTTGATGGTTACTGGAACAAATTCCCTCATACAACGCTTACAGCTTGTGGTGAGGAAGTAGGTCTTCCAGAAGGTCAAATGGGTAACTCTGAGGTTGGTCACTTAAATATCGGTGCTGGCCGCATAGTATATCAAAGCTTAACTCGCGTAAACGTTGCAATTCGTGAAGGTGAGTTCGATCAGAACGAAACTTTCCAAAATGCAATTAAAAGCGTAAAAGAAAAAGGTACTGCTCTTCATTTATTCGGTTTACTTTCTGATGGTGGTGTGCACAGTCACATGAACCATATGTTTGCTCTTCTTCGCTTAGCAGCAAAAGAAGGTGTGGAGAAAGTTTATATCCATGCATTCTTAGACGGCCGCGATGTTGGACCACAAACAGCAAAAGGTTATATCGATGCAACAAATGAAGTAATTAAAGAAACAGGAGTAGGACAATTCGCGACTATCTCTGGTCGTTATTACTCCATGGACCGTGACAAGCGTTGGGATCGCGTAGAAAAATGTTACCGTGCTATGGTGAATGGTAAAGGCCCTACTTATAAATCTGCAGAAGAGTGTGTAGAAGACTCATATGCAAATGGTATCTATGATGAATTCGTATTGCCGTCTGTAATTGTTAACGAAGATGACACGCCAGTTGCAACAATCAATAATGATGATGCAGTTATCTTCTATAACTTCCGTCCAGACCGCGCAATTCAAATTGCTCGTGTATTTACAAACGAAGACTTCCGTGAGTTCGATCGTGGTGAAAAAGTACCTCACATTCCTGAATTCGTTTGTATGACACATTTCAGTGAAACTGTAGATGGTTACGTGGCATTTAAGCCAATGAACCTTGATAACACTTTAGGTGAAGTTGTTGCGCAAGCGGGATTAAAGCAACTTCGCATCGCGGAAACTGAAAAGTATCCGCACGTTACATTCTTCTTTAGCGGTGGTCGTGAGGCTGAATTCCCAGGAGAAAAGCGTATCTTAATTAACTCACCGAAGGTTGCAACATATGACTTGAAACCTGAAATGAGCATTTACGAAGTAACGGACGCTTTAGTAAATGAAATCGAAAATGATAAACATGATGTTATCATTCTTAACTTTGCAAACTGTGATATGGTTGGCCATTCTGGGATGATGGAACCAACAATTAAAGCAGTAGAAGCAACTGACGAATGTTTAGGAAAAGTTGTAGAAGCGATTCTTGCAAAAGATGGTGTAGCACTTATTACTGCTGACCATGGTAATGCTGATCAGGAGTTAACTGCTGATGGTGGACCAATGACAGCTCATACAACTAACCCGGTTCCTTTCATCGTTACAAAAAATGATGTAGAGCTTCGTGAAGGTGGTATTTTAGGAGATATCGCCCCAACAATGCTTACACTTTTAAATGTAGAACAACCGAAAGAAATGACAGGTAAAACAATTATTAAATAATTTGCTTATATAAAAAGGAGAGAATTTATTATGTCAACAATTATTGATGTTTATGCTCGCGAAGTCCTTGACTCTCGTGGTAACCCAACTGTAGAAGTAGAAGTTTACACAGAAAGCGGCGCATTCGGACGCGCTATCGTACCAAGTGGTGCATCTACTGGTGAACACGAAGCAGTAGAATTACGTGACGGTGACAAATCTCGTTACCTTGGTAAAGGTGTTATGAACGCAGTAAACAACGTTAACGAAGCAATCGCTCCAGAAATCGTTGGTTTCGATGTAACTGACCAAGCTGGTATCGACCGTGCTATGATCGAATTAGATGGCACTCCAAACAAAGGTAAACTAGGCGCTAACGCTATCCTTGGTGTATCTATGGCAGTAGCTCACGCAGCAGCTGACTTCGTAGGTCTTCCATTATACCGTTACCTTGGTGGATTCAATGCGAAACAATTACCAACTCCAATGATGAACATCATCAACGGTGGTTCTCACGCTGATAACAATGTTGACTTCCAAGAGTTCATGATCTTACCAGTTGGTGCTCCAACATTCAAAGAATCAATCCGTATGGGTGCTGAAGTATTCCATGCACTTAAAGCTGTATTACATGACAAAGGTCTTAACACTGCAGTAGGTGACGAAGGTGGATTCGCTCCAAACCTTGGTTCTAACCGTGAAGCATTAGAAGTAATCATCGAAGCTATCGAAAAAGCTGGTTACAAAGCTGGAGAGAACGTATTCTTAGGAATGGACGTTGCTTCTTCTGAGTTCTACAACAAAGAAACTGGTAAATATGACCTTGCAGGCGAAGGCCGTACTGGCTTAACTTCTGCAGAAATGGTTGATTTCTACGAAGAGCTTTGCAAAGACTTCCCAATCATCTCTATCGAAGATGGTTTAGACGAAAACGACTGGGATGGTCACAAATTATTAACTGAGCGTATCGGTGATAAAGTACAATTAGTTGGTGACGATTTATTCGTAACTAACACTCAAAAACTTGCTGAAGGTATCGAAAAAGGTATCTCTAACTCAATCTTAATTAAAGTTAACCAAATCGGTACTTTAACTGAGACTTTCGAAGCAATCGAAATGGCTAAACGTGCTGGTTACACAGCAGTTGTATCTCACCGTTCTGGTGAAACTGAAGATGCTACAATCGCTGACATCGCAGTTGCAACTAACGCTGGCCAAATCAAAACTGGTTCTATGAGCCGTACTGACCGTATTGCTAAGTACAACCAATTATTACGCATCGAAGACGAACTAGGCGAAATCGCTGTTTACGATGGTTTAAAATCTTTCTACAATATCAAACGATAATTGTAGAAAATAACGACAGACCGTGAGAAATCACGGTCTGTTTTTTTATGCTAAAATTATTCATCTGCCATAAGTGACATGAAGTATTTAAAGAAAAGCTTATAATCAAAATCGATAGCAATGTATTGCGAGGAAGAGGGCCATCGTATCATCGATTCCAGGATCGCAAAAAATGAGAACTTTTTTAGACATATGTTCACCACCTATCCTGTTATATATATGTGTGCTAGGTAGAGGACAGAATATAAACAGAGTGAAGGGTTTTGTTTTATTGAAATAGTAACCGTTAAAATTCAGAAAATATAAACTTTATATATTAGGTCAAGGTTTTTGACGTAAATTAAGTTCAGAAATGCGGTCATATCAAGGGTGTAAGCGTATAACATGGCGGTTTTTTTGTGTCAATTTGATAAATTGCAGCTTTTTACAATTTATACTATGATAAAGATATTAACAGAAGATCGTATAAACATGAGGGATGATGAACATGAAATTTACAAAGATTCTTGTCCAAATTGCAGCTCTTTATGTGTTTTATATGGTTGGAAATTGGGTGCAAAAAATGTTAAATATTCCAATTCCAGGAAGTTTGATTGGGATGTTTTTTTTACTTGTTTTACTTAGCCTAAAAGTACTTCCAGTGAAATGGTTTGATTTAGGAGCAGAAACACTCGTTGCCATTATGCCGTTTTTATTAATTCCGCCAACGCTTGGCCTAATGAATTACGGTGCTTTTTTTATGAGTAAAGGAATTTCTCTTTTCATTACAGTTATAGCGAGTACGTTTTTAATTATTATTGTCGCCGGACATACAGGACAATATCTTGCGAATAGAAAGGAAAAAGAGACACAATGAGCCAAATATTAATCGGAATCGGTTGGGTTCTTTTTACGGTGCTATTATATCAATTATCTAAAAAAATCTATAAATTATTTCCAACACCATTTACCATTCCAATGCTTGTAGCAACAGGATTAATGGCTTTCTTATTTATAGTGCTTGATATACCATATCAAAATTACATGGAAAGCGGTGGTGGCTGGATTGCGAAGCTACTTGGACCAGGTGTTGTAGCATTTGCAATCCCGCTTTATAAACAACGTCATGTTTTGCAAAAATATATTGTACCAATTGCTGGTGGTGTATTAGTAGGTACAACGGTTGCTATTGCAAGTGATTTCGCTATCGCCTCACTTATGGGAACAGATAAAAGCTTAATTTTATCTTCTTTACCAAAATCAGTGACAATGCCAGTTGCAATGAGTGTATCTGAACAAGTTGGTGGTGTCCCGTCCTTAACAGCGGCCTTCGTCGTTATCGCAGGTATTACTGGAACGATTACAGGACCAATTTTATTAAAATGGAGCCGCGTTACAAACTCGGTTGGTAAAGGGATTGGCTTTGGATGTGCTTCTCATATTATGGGTGTTATGAGAGCGATGAAGAATAATGAGCATGAAGGTGTTATTGGATCGGTAACAATGACATTAACAGCAATTTTGACATGTTTGCTCGGACCGTTATTCGCAATGATGTTTATGTAATAGAAGAAAAGCGAGAGCAATTCTATAGCTCTCGCTTTTCTATAGGATTTATGCTACATTTAAAATAACTGAATCTTTGTAGGAGGTACGCCAAGTGCATACGTTATTATCAGTTTTACTTATTATTGTATCGATCTTAATGATTGTTATGGTACTTATGCAGTCTAGTAATAGCTCAGGCCTTTCAGGCGCTATTTCAGGTGGTGCAGAGCAATTGTTTGGTAAGCAAAAGGCACGTGGAATTGAAGCGGTATTAAACCGTATTACAGTTGTTTTAGCTGTATTATTCTTCGTACTAACAATTGGTGTTACGTACTTCAATTTATAGAATTAAAAAGAAGAAGCGTTAGCTGATTTGTGCTAATGGTTCTTCTTTTTTTAATTTGTTATTCGAAAAAAGTTTCTAATTAGATTATAGAATTATAAATATGGTACACTAAGAATAGAAAAAATACGACTAGATTACAGAAGAGAAAGAGGAGAAATACATGATGAAATTAGCATCTCCAAAACCATTTACATTTGAAGGTGGAGACCGCGCGGTTTTATTATTACATGGATTTACAGGGAACTCAGCTGATGTACGTATGCTTGGACGTTTTTTAGAGAAGAAAGGCTATACTTGTCATGCACCAATTTATAAAGGGCACGGTGTACCACCAGAGCAGCTTGTTCATACAGGTCCTGAAGACTGGTGGAAAGATGTAATGAATGCCTACCAGCATTTAAAAGATCAAGGTTACGAGAAAATAGCTGCGGTTGGATTATCATTAGGCGGAGTATTTTCATTAAAACTTGCTTATACATTACCGATTTTAGGTGTTGTACCAATGTGTGCACCGATGTACATTAAGAGTGAAGAAATTATGTATCAAGGTATATTGGCATATGCACGCGAATATAAAAAACGTGAACAAAAATCACCAGAGCAAATTGAACAGGAAATGTTTGAATTTAAACAGACGCCGATGAATACATTAAAAGCATTACAAGAGTTAATTCGTGACGTACGCAATAATGTTGATATGATTTATGCTCCAACATTCGTTGTACAAGCACGCCATGATGAGATGATCAATACAGATAGTGCTAACATTATTTATAACGGTGTAGAATCTACGTTAAAAGACATTAAATGGTATGAAGACTCTACGCATGTCATTACACTTGATAAAGAACGTGATGTGCTACATGAGGATGTATATAACTTCTTGGAGCAACTAGATTGGTAAGATCTAGTTGCCTCTTTTTTTCATAAGGGAATTTTTTATCCTGATTGGCGTGGGCTAATAATCAGTTGAGATGGACAAAATCCCAACTAACAAAAGTTTCACTTTATACATCCCCTATCTTTCGGATACACTAAATAATATAAGGGTTTAAAGGAGGTATTTCTACTTGGAAGAAATCATACAAGAACATATTGATAAGTTGTTATTATTTATGAGAGAAGAAGCGTATAAACCGTTAACGATACAAGAATTAGAAGCTGCATTTGGAATCGAAGGCTCTGAGGGCTTTAAAGATTTCGTAAAGGCACTTGTAATGATGGAAGAGAAGGGGCTTGTTGTTCGTACACGTAGCAACCGCTACGGTCTTCCTGAAAAGATGAATTTAGTACGCGGTAAGTTAATTGGACACGCACGTGGCTTTGCTTTCGTCGTTCCAGAGGAGAAGAAAACGGGAGACGATGATCTTTTCATCCCGCCTACAGAATTAAATGGTGCACTTCATGGTGATACAGTATTAGCGCGTGTTAGCTCGCAATCAAGTGGTTCACGTCAAGAAGGTACAATTATTCGCATTTTAGAGCGTGGAACGAAAGAACTAGTTGGTACATATACAGAATCGAAGAACTTTGGGTTTGTTATACCTGATAATAAGCGCTGGACAAGTGATATTTTCATCTTGAAAAGTGCATCTATGGGCGCTGTAGAAGGTCATAAAGTAGTTGTGAAAATTACGAGCTACCCAGAGAACCGTTTAAGTGCGGAAGGTGAAGTTATTCAAATTCTAGGTCATAAAAATGATCCAGGGGTAGATATTTTATCTGTTATTCATAAACATCATTTACCTTTAGCGTTCCCTGAAGAAGTGATGGAACACGCAAATAGTGTACCAGAAACGATTTCAGAAGAAGATTTAAAAGATCGTCGTGATTTGCGCGATCAAATGATTGTTACAATTGACGGTGCAGATGCAAAAGATTTAGATGATGCTGTTACAGTAACGAAGCTTGAGAACGGTAACTATAAGCTTGGCGTTCATATCGCGGATGTAAGTCATTACGTTCAAGAAGGTTCTCCAATTGATGTGGAAGCAGCTGAAAGAGCGACAAGTGTATATCTTGTTGACCGTGTAATCCCAATGATTCCACATCGTTTATCTAACGGTATTTGTTCATTAAATCCGAAAGTAGATCGTCTTACACTATCATGTGAAATGGAAATCAACAATTTAGGTGATGTTGTAAAACACGAGATTTTCCAAAGTGTTATTAAAACGACAGAGCGTATGACGTATGCTGATGTAAGAAGCATTTTAGAAGATGAGGACGAAGAGTTAATCAAACGCTATGAGCCGTTAGTACCGATGTTTAAAGAGATGGGCCAATTGGCACAAATTTTACGTGAAAAGCGTATGCGCCGCGGTGCAATCGACTTTGACTTTAAAGAAGCAAAAGTGCTAGTAGATGAAGAAGGAAAACCGACTGATGTTGTCATGCGTGATCGTTCTGTATCAGAGAAGTTAATTGAAGAGTTTATGCTTGTTGCGAACGAAACAGTAGCAGAGCATTTCCACTGGATGAACGTACCGTTTATGTACCGTGTCCATGAAGATCCGAAAGAAGACAAGTTAGAGCGTTTCTTCGAGTTTGTAACAAACTTCGGATATGCGGTAAAAGGACGTGCGAATGAAATACATCCTCGTGCATTGCAGCAAATTCTTGAAATGGTTCAAGGGCAGCCTGAAGAAGTAGTAATTTCAACAGTTATGCTTCGTTCTATGAAGCAAGCACGTTACGATGCGGAAAGCTTAGGACACTTCGGTTTATCAACGGAGTTCTACACGCATTTCACATCACCAATTCGTCGTTACCCAGATACGATTGTTCATAGATTGATTCGTGAATATATCATTAACGGTAAAGTCGACAACGAAACGCAAGCGAAATGGCGTGAAAACTTACCTGAGATTGCAGAGCATTCATCTAATATGGAACGCCGTGCTGTTGAAGCAGAGCGTGAAACAGACGAACTGAAAAAAGCAGAATATATGCTTGATAAGATCGGTGAAGAGTATGACGGTATGATTAGCTCTGTAACAAACTTCGGTTTATTCGTAGAGCTGCCAAATACAATTGAAGGTCTTGTACACGTTAGCTACTTAACGGATGATTACTACCGTTATGACGAGCAGCATTTCGCAATGATCGGAGAACGTACAGGTAACGTATTCCGCATTGGTGACGAAATTACAATTCGTGTTATTAACGTAAATAAAGACGAGCGTGCAATCGACTTTGAAATCGTTGGCATGAAAGGTACACCTCGTCGTAAGTTCAAAGATCGCCCAGTCGTGATTGAACAACCAAGAACAGGTAGAAAGAAACGCGGTAGCCGTAGCGAGCGTAGTAATGAGCGCGGCGGTGAACGCGGCACAGGAAGAAAGTTTGATCGTGGTGGCAAAGGAAAAGGAAGAGGATCAGCATCCGCGTCCGCTAGTCAGCCAGGGAAAAAAGATGGTAATGGCAAGAAGAAAAAAGCATTCTTCGAAAATGTACCAGGATTTAAGAAGAAAAAGAAAAAGCGTAAGTAAGAAAAGAGTGGCTTCGCTTCGATGAAAAGCGGAGCCGTTTTTCTTTTTTGTTGGAATCCAGCTACAGTGGCTAGAATCTATTGGTCATTTCGCTCCCTCGTATGAAGCAAAAAGCGCTGCTCTGTCGGGAGCTAGGGTGTCCAAAGATTCTGAGCGAGCCACTTTCGCTTTTTGTTCACATTTGTTACAATAGTAAAAATAGAGGAGGGACGTTATATGCCAAAAGGTACAGGTAAGGTTATTGCACAAAATAAAAAAGCATTTCATGATTATTTCATCGAAGAAACATACGAAGCAGGGCTTGTCCTTCAAGGAACGGAAATTAAGTCGATTCGCGCTGGACGCGTGAACTTGAAAGATGCGTTTGCACGTATACATAATGGTGAAGTATGGGTTCATAATATGCATATTAGTACGTATGAACAAGGGAATCGTTTCAATCATGATCCGCTACGTACAAGAAAATTACTTCTTCATAAAAAAGAAATTGATAAGCTGGCAGGAGCTGTAAAAGAAACAGGTTACGCATTAGTTCCACTTAGAATCTATTTGAAAAATGGATTTGCAAAAATGGCACTTGGTTTAGCAAAAGGTAAGAAGCAATATGATAAGCGTCACGATTTAAAAGAGAAAGAAGCAAAACGTGAAATTGCACGCGCGTTCCGTGATCGTCAAAAGATGTAATACAAATATTTACATTTGTAAAACGGCGCGCGTATGATATAATAACTTATGTAAGATTGTTGCACATTGAAAAACAGCTCTTAGTAGCTATCACGATATTTCTTCGTATGCTCCATTTCTATCATGGGGACGTTACGGATTCGACAGGGATAGTTCGAGCTTAAGTTGCGAGTCGAGGGGATCGGCCTCGTTAAAACGTCAAAGCCTATAATTGGCAAACAAAACAATCTTTCTTTAGCTGCTTAATTGCACTAAAGGTTCCTCCCTCCATCGTCCATGTGGTAGGGTAAGGGACTCAAACTAAGTGGACTACGCCGGAGTTCGCCGTCTGAGGACAAAGGAAGAGAACAACCAGACTAGCAACTTGGAAGCCTGTCGATAGGCCGAAGAGTTCGCGAAATGCTAATATATCGACTACACTCGTAGAAGCTTAAGTGCCGATATTTTTGGACGTGGGTTCGACTCCCACCGTCTCCACCAATACATATTTGGTGGTTTTTTTATTTTGTGTGTAACAAGAAGCATAAGATGGCCGTTTTGGTCAACTTATGCTTCTTTTAGTTTACGGCCAACTTATGCTTCCAGGATTTGAAGAATATTTTTAATGTCGCCTTTAAATAAAGTCGCGACTTTTAGGGATAGCATCACATTGCCATCAATCTAAGAATAGCAAATACCCCAAAACGAAAAAAATGGCATTTCTAGGTGAAAATGTACATTTTTTTCGTTTTTGGGGCGCTATAAAATTCTCAAGTCGATAGACATATGGCGGCTCATTTTTAGAATTGTTTTCATGTGTCAATGATAGAAATATATTTTTTATTATGGCTACTTTTCAACTAGTACGATATCATCAAGATAGACATCGCCGTATTTACCTGGAGATCCAGCAATTTGTAAGTAGAATGGAAATGGATGAGTATTATTTAGAATAGTAAATTCGACCGATTGTTGTTCATACTGTGAGGAAGTAAAATCCAAATAAGGTGTGCCTATTACAGAAGGAGGAAATACCTGTACCCCTACCTGTGCACGTTTACGAGGAGTCGTTACTTTTCCAGATGCGGACAGTATGTATGTAGTATTAGGCTTCAAAGTTACCCTCTCCATAAGTCCACCGCCTGTTCCATTTAAATGAAGTCCTTTAGAATTATTTACTCCTGCATGCTCTTCAATATTGTAATTTATAGTACCAAATGGTTGAAAAGTTTCTAAACTTGAATTGTGGTCAAAATCAATATTAATAATATAAGATTTCTCCTTTTCCTTTAATTGTACATTATCAAACTTAACCCTCCCATTTGCTGTAGAAGCAAGTTTGACACATCTTCCCCTGTTTTAAACTTCATCTCATGATGTTCGGGCTTAAATCCTGTATACTGCTTCTTTGTTAATGGAACGATTTCTTGATTGGCATTCAGATTACCTACTGTTACTTCTGATGGGGAAACTATACTTCCCGCTATATCAAATGTTAATGTATATTCTGTATTCGGCTTTACAGTAACAAGCTGATAGGCTGTGTCTGCATGTATTAATTTCAGATAATGATTGCCTGGTTCAGAAGTGCCGATATTCTCGGTAGAAGAATTAGGATTAGATAAAATCCAGTTATTTAGCCCATCCTCAAAATCTCCATTCTTAACTTGTTCATTTGCAGATGGACTATCTGCTGATACAATACCTGAAAAACCTATACTGGCACTTAATACAATTGCTGTAGAAAATACTCCTATACCGAATTTTTTAAACAATTTCTTCATCTCCTTTGGTCAGATTAAAATTTATTTTTTCATACTTTCTATATATATTTGGATAAACCTGCCAAAGAACATCTTTATTAATAAATGATTTATAGGTTATTTTCATTTGAAAAATCTTCAACATATACAAGGGCACCTTGCTCAAATTGAACGGGTAAAGAAAGCATATCAAGAGAGCAAAGTGACCTATTAACTAACGAAAGTGTCAGTTCCACTTGCTCGTTTATTAAGGTTATGAGTATCAATTTGACCAAACATTATTCCAAAGCTACATTAATAAAACACATGGCAAGCTTATGGGTTAATAATTAACACACGGCCAACTTATGCTTCCAATATAAAAGTGGCCTTTTAATCAAAGTTTTTAAAAACTAAATGCAGGCTTAACATCACCTTTATAAGGTTCATGCTCAACGAATACAGTTATGTCCTTACCAGCTTGGTCTTTACCAGTTCTTTTATACGTAAATTTATTATTATTAAGTTCGGTAAGTTCAAGAGCGGCACCATATTTATTATTACCAATTGATACATGAGCTCTTATTTTATTTTCATGTAAAACATCGAAGTAGCCATAGTCACCGCGGCTTTGACCTGTTTCAGCATTGAAGAACTCGTATTTATTAGACTTGTCATCAAATTTTGCTAGACTTATAAAATTCGAATTAAACTGTGTTACATCATTACCAGCTTCATCTAATACCTTTGTTCCGTGCCAAAGGGTGCCGCCTAAAATTTTATCTCCATCAACGTTTTTAACAATATCCCCTGTAGTAGTGTTCAGCTGCTTGTCCGGATCAGTGAAAGAAAGTTCTTTTTCTTTATACGGAACATGCTCAACGAAGACTTCTACATCTTTACCGTTAGCATCTTTCCCCATTCTTTTATAAGTAAATACATTTTTATTTAGCTTTGTCATGTCAACAACAGCTTGATACTTCATTGATTCTGAAATTAATATTCTCTTCTTCCCATCATTTGTTACAAAGAAAGTTCCTTTATCGCCACGGCTTTCACCTGTCTTAGCATCAAAAAATTCATATCTTCCTGACTTCGCATCATACTTTGCAAGGCCGATGAAGTTTGCATTCTCTTTTGTTAAGTCATTTTTATCTTTGTCATACACTCTTGTACCCTGCCAGTTTGTATCGCTAAGAATGTTAGCCATTTTTTGTCCTTTAGTTAACTTATTTTCCTTTTTTGTCTCTTTAGCAGCTTGTTCTTGTTTTTGTTTACTATGAGTTTCTTCGGCTTTAGTACCAGCACACCCTGTTAATGCTAATGTGAATCCGAGCAGTATTGATGATAGTGCTTTAGTTTTTTTGTTCATTTTTTATCGTCTCCTCATTTTATGATTTTTGTGTTATTCACATGGTTTAAAGTAGTACGGTTTGCGATTATAGTAGCAGTTCGTCTTTCTGATTTTTTGTTATAAGCTATATATGACAAGACTCAGATTGAATCAATGAACTTAATTACTACGTTTATTATGTTAATCCCTGAGTATAAACTCCCT
Source organism: Bacillus sp. H1a (assembly GCF_000633475.1). Classification (NCBI taxonomy): domain Bacteria; kingdom Bacillati; phylum Bacillota; class Bacilli; order Caryophanales; family Bacillaceae; genus Bacillus; species Bacillus sp. H1a. The sequence continues at coordinate 126,364 of NZ_AYMH01000019.1, forward strand.
CTAAATAAATCATTAAAAAAAGATAAACTAATTCCTAAAATTTTTTCATATTTATAAAAAATAAAAAGAAACTAGTATTTTTATCTAGTTTCTTTTTATATAGATGAATGTATAAAAACGATGAAATTGGTATGGTAACAATAATTAAAAAGAGAAATATGAATATTATCTTTTTAATCCACTATTAAATCCATCAAATACTCCTTTTTATAAATAAGTATATAAATGCTTTACTCTTTCCAAAACTGTTCCAGTAGAATGACAATCATGGTACCCACGAGTAATCCATTACTTAAAACATATTGTAAGGAAGAAAGAATTCCGCTAAATGCACTTTCTGGAAGAAACATTATTCCCAGACTGATTAATAATGTAATTCCTAATATAGTTAATCGACGTTGATTTAATTCTTCACGTAAAATCGATTGAAATGAAATTCCTATCATTTGGACAAATGTTGCTAGAAGTGCGGCATTAGCAATAGGGCCTGGTAGCAAGGATATAAAGTTTACAATTGAGGGAATAAAAGAAATCCCTGCTAATATGAGGCTTGCTATAAGGAACGACTTTACTTTTCTTTGTCCTGTTAGTTGAATAAATCCTGCTGATGCAGGTAATGGTACAATTCCAATTGTAGAGAACAATGACGAGATAATATGTGATATACCTCCGACCCATACGCCACGGTTCAGTGTTTGCTTTTCATTTTCTTTAGATAACGGAGCCACTTGTTTTACAGCCGAAATAGCAGCAATCGTATTTGCAACTAAAAGAAATGTAAATAAAGTTGCAGTTAGAGTCATTCCAATATCGAATTTAGGTGTGCCCCAAGCAAATAGCTCTGCTAACTTAACTAACGATGTATGAGAAGGCATATGAGACGATTTTCCTAATAAAGCATACAAAAGCCAACCGCATGAAATCCCAAGTAACACAGCGTAACTTTTCATCCATCCTTTCCCTTTAATTGATAAGAAAGTAATAATGAAAAAAACAAAGAGTGCAATAGTAGCTGTTGTATAATCAGGATGATTTGCAGTTCCTTGTAATCCCATCATTCCTTTTAGTAACACACCACTAAGTTGAAGAGCTAAAATTAAAAGAAAAGTTCCAGTAACCAAAGGTGTAAATAAACGTAGAATTCGATGCACAAGTCCTGTTATACCAAGAACGAAGAGTAATATACCTGCAATAATTAATCCACCTTCTAAAAGTTGTAACACATTTTTTGCACTTTGCCCTTGATGCATAGCTACTTGTCCCAGTATGACAAATATACTTACCCATGAACCAGCTGGACCATCCGCAATGGGATAGCGATGCCCAAACCATGCTTGTATAAATGAACTTACTCCCACAACTAAAAAAGTTCGCTGCATTAATGTTGATATATCTTCTATTGATAAATGGAATATGCCACCAATAATGATAGGCAATGCAATTGCATTTGCTAATAAAAACACAAACCACTGTAGAATACTAAAGCTCGTATCGAAGTATTTTTTATTCATATTATTCTCCCTTGTATAAAAAGAATCTCATAGTAAAAATCCATCCTTGTTATACAGTTAGATTAAAAAGGATGGATTTTTTAGGTCTATAAAATTATTTTAATTATATAGATAGATTTTTAATTAATTACCATGTACGGAAGGGTAAGAATTTCCCATTAAGTGTAATAACGATACGAGGATCGCCACCTTTTGGATCTTCTTGTGTGTCCACACCTAGATTGAAGTTAATTGCACTCATTACACCTTCGCCAGCTTTTTCTAAGATTAATTCTCTAAGAGTTGGTGCGTATTGTAACATCATTTCATATAATCGATATAAGATTGGGTCAGTAGGAGGCATTTGTATTACTTGACCTCTAAGTGGAACTACTGTTAATGCTTGAACTACTTCTTCATCTAATTCTAATAGTTTACCGATTTTTTCTGCTTCTGAACGTGTCATTGTAGCTTGTCCTAATAACGCTGTTACAACCCAAGTCTCAGAGTTTTTACTTACTTTTGAAATTTCTTCCCATGTTAAACCTTTTTTAATTTTTGCTTCCATAATTTTTTGCGTAGCTTCTTGTCTATTCATATCTAATAACTTCCTTCCATTTAAGTAATAATAATTAATTTTTCATACCATTTAATGTTTTATATCCATCAACTACTAAATCTAATTTACCTGTGTGAGGATCAATAACTAAACCATGTACAGGAACATCTTTTGGAATAAGAGGATGATTTCTTACTAAATCAACATTAGCTTGAGTTGAATGACAGACATCATCGAATCCAAATAACCATTTTTCAAGGTCAACACCAGCATATTCAATCGCTGATAAAATTTCTGGTGAAGCTACTCCACGGTCTAATATTTTTTGAAGTGTTCCTTTTGGATTAGTTTGACTCGCACCACATCTATGGTGTCCGATAAGGAAGATTTCATCTGCATTTAAATCATATACTGATGCTACAACACTTTGCATAACACTATCGAAAGGAGAAGCAATTTTACCACCTGTATTTCTGATAACTTTTGCATCACCATCGTGTATATCTAAAGCTTTTGGAAGTAGCTCAATTAAACGAGCATCCATGCAAGAAACAACAACCATACGTTTTTTAGGTATTTTTGTCGCTTCACGAGGAGCGTATTCCTTATTTTCTACAAATTGTTCATTGAACGATAAAATATCTTGTAATAACATATTTGTAACCTCCTTTAAATCTAGATGTATTTTTTTGTTGCGTCCTCTATGTTATAAGTAAATATAACTGATAAATAATGTGATGTAAGAGGATAAACTAAGTATAGTGAACTGTATCGATAAGCAGAATAAGTTGGCGAAACACTTTCTGGCTTTCTACTTTCACGGTGAAAGGATTGGTTTATATCATTGATCAAACAGATTTTGAGATACTGAAATTATTAGGAGAAAACTCAAGAATACAATGGAAAGAACTTGGCCAAAGAATACATATGACGGGGCAGGCTGTAGGAAATCGAATTCGAAGATTAGAGGATTTAGGGATTATTGAACAATATACAATCGCAATAAACCGAATCAAATTAGGACAAGTAGTGACTGCATTTGTTACTTTATTCGTAACAACAGCTAATCATCAAGAGTTTATGAATTTCTTTCAAAAAGAAGAAGGAATTTCTGAAGTACACCGTATAAGTGGTGAGGGGTGTTATTTATTAAAAACACATTTTGCTTCTAATGAAGACTTGGATAACTTTCTAGGACGACTATTAAAGTACGGGAATTATCGTGTTAACCTATCAATAGGAAAGCTAAAATAAGGTTGACGGTTATAGTAACATTATTTGCTAACCTCTATTTGTATAGAGATAATAAAGTAGTTTAATTTTTATCCCGCATTAACGGTGAAGAAAAAAACCACTGATTAAAGTTTCACTTTATTTTACATAGTCAGAGCCTTACTACAATTTGTGTGTAGTAAGGCTTTTTAAAGTTGTTTAAAAGATGCGAGTCATCCTATTCAACAATCGGGCTGAATTGTTGAGGGAAACATGAGACGATTTTTCAAGGGAATCATAAATAATTTTGCTATAATGAACAAGTACTTATACGAAGGGGAGTTTAAAGAGAAAATGAAATCATTTAACATCGATCATTTTATTGCGAGTGTTTTACAGTGGATATTAAATACTGCTCTAATCATATTATCCATTGTCTTATCCATCTTTTTAATTAATGAGACGATTACTTTTATTCAATACATATTTTCGGCGAAGAAGTATACATCTTATAAATTAGTTGAAAGTATTATCGTCTACTTCTTATACTTTGAGTTTATCGCATTAATTATTAAGTATTTCAAATCGAATTATCATTTCCCGTTACGTTATTTTATTTATATCGGAATTACGGCATTAATTCGATTAATTATTGTATCTCATGATGAACCGTTTGAGACGTTATTATATGCAGGATCCATTCTTGTTTTAGTCATTGCTTTATACATATCAAATTTGAGAGATTTAAGAAAAGAGTAGTAGTGCAGACATAAGTTTGCACTACTTTTTTACGTCTTGACCTTCAAGTAACTTGAAGGTTTACAATGTAATTAGGGCGTTTGAAATCGAAAAAAATAGAGAAATTAAGTGAAGAGGTTTCTTTTACTTGGGGGTTATAGGAATGAGTCAGGAATTGAAGTTACGTCCATTAGAACGAGAAGATTTAAAGTTTGTACACGAACTTAATAATAACGCACATATTATGTCTTATTGGTTTGAAGAGCCGTATGAGGCATTTGTGGAGCTGCAGGATTTATATGATAAACATATACATGATCAAAGTGAACGCCGGTTTATCGTTGAGAAAGATAATGAGATGGTTGGATTGGTCGAATTAGTAGAAATTGATTATATTCACCGTAGAACTGAATTCCAAATTATTATTGATCCTAATTATCAAGGGCACGGTTATGCAGCTGATGCAACGCGTTTAGCGATGGATTACGCTTTTTCTGTATTAAATATGCATAAAATATATTTAGTTGTCGATAAAGAGAATGAAAAGGCTGTACATGTGTATAAAAAGGTTGGATTTATGGTGGAAGGTGAGTTACAAGACGAGTTTTTCGTTGATGGCACTTACCATAATGCGATAAGAATGTGTATGTTCCAAAAGGCATACTTAGGAGCAAAATGATTGAGTGATAAGGCTATAGACAATGATTTGTCTATAGCCTTATTATTATGTTAAACAACAACTATTTATCGTTTTACGATAAATAGTTGTTGACTTATAATGTGGGTGGATTTATTATGATGGTAGCAAGCATAGTGAAAAGGAGAGTATATTATGAAAAGTAAATATTTAGTATCTATAGCTTTAATGCTTTTAGGGGCTACTTGTTTAACAATTCATGCGACAACTAGTAAAGTAGCAGCAAATGGTTTGCTTGTAGAACCATTCTTTTTTCTAGTACCAATAAGTTATTTACTGTTCTTTAGTGGTATTGGAGTGTCGCTATTTGGAATTATTACTTCAAAGTTGAAAAAACAGTAATAGATACACACTGTTAGTTCAGGAGGTTATTTTGTGAAACAAAAAGAATTGTCATTATGGCTAAAGTTGATTATCGTACTTTGTGGATGTTTTGGTTTATTGTTCTGTATATATATTGGGCCAGAAACGGGAAGAGCGGTATTGTTAGCTTCAGAAAGTTTGAAGGGGCTATATAAGCCATTCGTAATATTCATTTGGATCACAGGAATTCCATTTTTCAGCGCTTTATTTTTAGGATGGAAAATATGTTCAGATATTGGTTCAGACAAAGCCTTTACTGTAAAAAATGCGAATAGATTAAAGATAATTAGCATCTTATCGATGACTGAAGGTGTTTTATATATCGGAGCATTATTATATATTTTCGTAGCTGGAAGTTATCATACGAGCGTTTTAGTTATTCTGTTACTTATTTTGTTCTTCTCGGTCGTTATATCTATTTTTACTTCCTTACTTTCTCATTTGGTTAGAAAAGCAAGTGAAATAAAAGATGATAATGACTTAACGATTTGAGGTGTTCTGTTATGGCGATTGTAGTAAATCTCGATGTAATGTTAGCGAAAAGAAAAATGAGCGTGACAGAGCTATCTGAGAAATTAGGAATTACAATGGCGAATGTCTCGATATTAAAAAATGGAAAAGCAAAAGCAATTAAATTCTCAAGTTTAGAGAAAATATGTGAAGTTTTAGAGTGTCAGCCAGGTGATATTTTAGAGTATGAAAAGGAGAAATTATGATGAAGAAAAAGTATTTATTAGCGTCTAGTCCGATATTTTTAGGAGTGCTATGTATAATTATGTTTAATATAATTGGTTCGGAAGTGAAGCCGGATGGAACTTTAGTGGAACCATTTTTCTTAATTCCATTAGCTTATTTATTTGTTTTAATTGGAATTATTACGATTTTGTTCGTAGCTATTTTCTCGATGTTTAGAAAAAAACAGGTATAATTTTATCACGCATTAATGGGCAGCCCGATTGATGAGGGCTAATAATCAGTGGGGATGAACAAAATTCCCACTGATTAAATTTTCACTTTATATGTAATTGAAAAGACCGTATTTTTACGGTCTTTTATGTTTTTTTACTTTAGTATGGAGTAGGAAGCGGGGATCCTGGTGGTCTCCACCAAGATTCAACGGTTTTCCAAGCGGTATTATAATCGTAACCTCTTCCAAGTAAGTAGCCGATAGCAACAGCTTCGGTTAATGCGTGTTGATAGCCGAGATGAGCAGCTTCACGTAATCCGTGAGAAACAGCAGGACCAATTATAGCGATTGTTTGGTGCTTTAATGGATTCTGGGGATGCCAATGTTGATCTCGATAATAGTTATCTTGAGTAAAAGGCTGTTGTTCGTAGAAACTCATATTTTCACGCCCTTTCATATATTGGTGGGCATTTATATACTCTATGAAGGTGTTTTATGTAAATTTAAAACACTCACATCGTATGTAAACATAACATGTAAAAGGAATTTACTCTGTATATAAAGTGAGCTGAATAATGATGAACCATTATTTTTACACTGGAAGACAAGCAGGGCCGGCTATTACACTGGCCGGGGCACAGGAGACAATTCAAGCAGTACATCAGGCTATTCAAATGCAACAACAAGCACAGATGGGGCACATGATGCAGAGTCAGTATATGCCGTATACACAGCCTCCGATGCAAATCGTGCATTATAATGTGTATCCAGCTGGTTTATTTTCAATTCCTTATGGTGCAACATACTTTTTATGAAAGAAAGCGACTGATAAGAGTCGCTTTCTTTTTTATATTCCGCCTAACTTCATCCCAAGGAATGCGAATGTGATACCGATTATATAAGCAGCACTTAAATATAAAAAGAAGGTGCAAAAGTTTTTACGATTAAGTAGCTGGATGGACTCTAATTTAAATGTGGAAAATGTAGTGAAGGCGCCCATGAACCCTGTGCCTAATAATAATTGCCAACTTGTAGTTATCCCTTTGCCAATTATATATCCGAGTAAAAATGCTCCCGTTATATTAATGAGAAATGTAGCAATTGGAAATGAAGTTTTGTTTCTTTCTTTAAACCAATTGCTAATCGCAAATCGTGTGATGGCACCGAAGAATCCGCCGACTGCTACTAATAAAGTACTAATCATGATTTTCCACCTTCCCCAAGGCGTTTTTGTAGTGAAAGGTTGCCAAGTTGATAGCCGAGTCCAGACATAATTAGACCACCTAGCATGCTGCATAATACATATAAAAAGGCGATACCTAACTCAGAATGATTGATTAGTTTTACAGTTTCGACGCTAAATGTTGAAAACGTCGTAAATGAACCGATAAAGCCGGTTCCAATCCCTGTGATAACTTCGGAAGGTAAGATGTTTAACCGAGCAATATAAGTGGTCAACCAAGCTAGTAAGAAACAGCCAATTAAGTTAATCGTTAATGTAGCGAATGGTAATGAATGATGCCAAAACATATCGATAGTAAGGCCTAAATAATAACGGGAAAGGGCGCCTAATACACCAGCTATGCCAACAATAATATATATCAATTTCTTCACCTCTCTAATAGTTTACTCAAAAAAAATAGACTCCTACCAGTGTACATACTGGTAGGAGTCATTAGCTATGCAGCGGTTATGGCGAACTCCATCGCCTATAAGTTCTATTTATAGTGTACTAAATATTATTTTGGATTGCCAATAAATATGTTAATGTTAAGTTTTTCTTATGGTAAAATATTTCTTGTGTTTTTAATGTGCTTTCATTTAACTAAAAATGCAGAAAAGCAAAATATTATTTCGTGAATAAAGGAGTCATATGTTTTGAAGAAATTTTTAAAAATAGTATTAATATTTATTTTAATAGTGGCTTGTATTCTAGGTGGATTTTTAGCGTATATGACACTTACAAAAGAGCGGCCGGCGGACGTTATAGACGTAAAGGTTGAAAATAATAAAGAGCGCGTATTACAGCCAGGAAATGAATTTAAAGTTACAACATTTAATATTGGATATGCTGGATTAGATAAGGATCAAGATTTCTTTATGGACGGGGGAAAAGGTTCGGGTTCGAGTAGTAAGGAGCAAACCGAGACTAATTTAAAAAATATACTTTCGTTTTTACAAAGTGAGAATAGTGATTTTACATTGTTACAAGAAGTTGATAAAAAATCTCTTCGCTCATTTGATATAAATGAGCATGAATTTTTGAAACAAGGATTATCAGATTATGCTACAACGTTTGGGAAGAATTATGATACCAAGTGGATTCCTGTACCGGTCACAAAACCGATGGGATATGCTGAGGGAGGACTAAGTACATTTTCTAAATACACAGTTCAAAAAACAACGCGATTCCAGCTGCCAGGAATGGAGCCTTGGCCGAAGCGTTTATTCGATTTAGATCGGGCAATTGTCGAACATAAAATCCCAGTTAATAATGGTAAGTATGTTAGGCTCGTAAACGTACATTTATCTGCTTATGATGAAGGCGGAAAAATTAGAAAGCAACAAGTAGAATATTTAAAAGAATATATGAACAAGTGTTATCAAAATGGTGATTACGTAATATTAGGTGGAGATTGGAACCAGTTACTTTCTAATGTCCAATTAAGTGATCCTAAGTTTGTAAAAGAGCGTCCCGAATGGTTAGTAGAGTTGCCAAAAGACTTTGCGGACGGAGGATTTCAATGGGCTGTAGATCCTTCTGTTATGACGGTAAGGGATGATGTGAAGAAATATGTGGAGGGTGAAAATTTCGTCACTATTATTGATGGTTTTATCGTTTCGCCTAATGTCGAAATTGTAAATGTACAAGGCAAAGATTTAAAGTTTGAAAATAGTGATCATAACCCAGTGAGTGCAGTATTTAAACTGAAGTAATCGAAACGTATAAGTGTAGGAACAGAGTAGCATAAAGGATGTTACATATGGTTAATCAGCAAGTGGAGTCGTTAGAAAATATTTTAGAAAAACAATTTCACTTTAAAAGAGCACAAATGATGTGCTCTTTTGCATTTAAACGAATACTTGGTAGGAATTTAATTGCTTTTCTCTTCGTTTTCTGCCAAGCTTAAGGAGATAAAATACTTCAAAGAAAGAATTATATAGGTGACGAATATGATTGAAGTTAAGACTTCTGAACTTAGTGATGGAGAATTTAATAGAGGTGTATTTGCAACTCGTGATATTAAAAAGGGTGAGTTGATACACGCAGCACCAGTTATCTCTTATCCGAATGAACAGCATGAACATATTGAGAAAACATTACTTGCTGACTACGCATTTGAGTATGGGATAAATCATACGGCAATCCTTTTAGGATACGGTATGTTATTTAATCATTCATATACGCCGAATGCAACGTATGATATTGTTTTCGAGAATCATACGTTTAACTTCTTCGCTTATAAAGATATAAAAGCGGGAGAAGAGATTCTAATCAATTATAATGGTGAAGTTGATAACGATGAACTGTTATGGTTTGATAAAGAAAAAGAAGAGAACGAAAAGTAAATTAAAGAGTATAGAAAGAGTGCATTCTGTTGGATGTACTCTTTTTTGTTGATGAAAATAAAGTAAAGATTACAAAAAAATACCACTTTTCTTTCGTGTGGTATAGTAAGATACTGAAGGATAGTGCTTTGAAAAACCTATATATTTTACAAATTGTTGTCTATATGGTTACATGTCAAGTTTAGTAGCCCATTTGGGTTGCTTTATTATGCGATATATATTTTAATATGAGTGGAACCTCTTATAATTTAAGAGGTTCATAGGTGTGTTTTATGTACACTTTATCTACCACTTGAGCTTTTTATTTGTAGTGCGTTTTTTATGTGGGGATATTATGGGCCCGTAGATAGCGGGATAAAAAGATTATAGAAATAGAGGAATCGTAAAATGAATATGCAAGAGGTTTATAAATATTTAAGTACAGTATTGCCTGAAGGTCATGTGAAGCAAGATGAAATGTTAAAGAATCATACGCATATTAAAGTAGGAGGAAAAGCGGATGTGTTCGTTGTTCCTACGAATTATGATGAAATTCAAGAAGTTATAAAGTATGCAAATCAATACAATATTCCAGTTACGTTTTTAGGAAATGGCTCTAACGTTATTATTAAAGATGGCGGTATTCGTGGTATTACAGTAAGTTTAATTCATATTACAGATGTTACTGTGACAGGAACAACAATTGTTGCGCAATGTGGTGCGGCGATTATTGATGTATCACGTATTGCATTAGACCACTGTTTAACAGGACTTGAGTTTGCTTGTGGTATTCCAGGTTCAGTTGGTGGGGCGTTATATATGAATGCTGGTGCGTACGGCGGTGAAGTAGCGTTTGTATTAACAGAAGCTGTCGTAATGACGGGTGATGGAGACTTACGTACTTTAACGAAAGATGAATTTGAATTTGGCTATCGTAAGAGTGTGTTTGCGAACAATCATTACATTATTCTTGAAGCGAAGTTTGAACTTGAAGAAGGTGTACGTGAAGAAATTAAAGGAAAAATGGATGATTTAACGTTTAAGCGTGAATCAAAACAACCGTTAGAGTATCCTTCATGTGGTAGTGTATTTAAGCGTCCACCAAATAACTTTGCTGGCAAGCTTATTCAGGAATCAGGATTGCAAGGTAAGCGAATTGGCGGTGTAGAGGTTTCTCTAAAACACGCTGGATTTATGGTGAATGTGGATAACGGAACTGCACAAGATTACATCGATCTAATTCATTTTGTACAAAAAACAGTTGAAGAGAAATTCGGTGTGAAATTAGAGAGAGAAGTAAGGATTATTGGAGAAGATATATAATAATCTTTGAACTAAAAACGTATGAACTATTTTAAAATAACATTTGGGTATTGTTGACAATTTGTTTTTAATTGAATATAATGGCTAATAATTTAACATATGAAATACGTTGAAAGAGCCCAGTAGCAGTTTGTCACTGTTATCGAGAGAGCTAGGGGTTGCTGGAACCTAGCACAAACAAACTTGTGAATTACACTCTGGAGTATCTTAGGTAATGCTAAGCGGAGTAGCAATCGATATTATTGCTAAGAGTGGTATGAATAGCTATGCTATTTATGCAAACTGGGTGGTAACACGGTGAATAATCGTCCCTATGTCTATCGTAGACATAGGGGCTTTTTTGTTTTTAAAAAATAAAGGGGATGGCAAGAGATGAATATTATTGATGAATTAGAATGGCGCGGTGCTGTTAATCAACAGACGGATGCAGAAGGATTACGTAAGCTAGTAGAAGAGAAAGAGATTTCGTTATACTGTGGGGTAGATCCGACCGGTGATAGTATGCATATCGGACATTTGATTCCTTTTATGATGATGAAAAGATTTCAATTAGCTGGACATCATCCGGTTATTTTAATTGGTGGGGCAACAGGAACAATTGGTGATCCGAGTGGACGCCAATCAGAGCGTCAATTGCAAACTTTAGAAGTGGTGCAGCATAACGTAGATGCGTTAACAGCGCAAATGAAAAAGCTATTTGATTTCGGCGGGAATAGCGAAGTGAAGATGGTAAATAACTACGACTGGACACATGAAATAAACATTATCGAGTTTTTACGTGATTACGGCAAAAACTTTAGTATCAATAGTATGTTAGCGAAGGACATTGTAGCAAGTCGTTTAGATACAGGAATTTCTTTCACAGAATTTACGTACCAAATCTTGCAAGCGATGGACTTCCATCATTTATACACAAAAGAAGATGTTCAATTACAAATTGGCGGTAGTGACCAATGGGGAAATATTACGAGCGGTTTAGATTTAATTCGTAAGTTAGAAGGTCATGAAGCGAAAGTATTCGGATTAACGATTCCGTTATTATTGAAATCAGATGGTACGAAATTTGGTAAATCGGCAGGTGGTGCAGTTTGGCTCGATCCTGAAAAAACAACACCGTTTGAATTTTACCAGTTTTGGGTGAATACAGATGACCGTGACGTAATTAAATACTTGAAATACTTTACGTTCTTAACGAAAGAGCGCATTGATGAATTGGCAGTGAAGGTGGAAACAGAACCACATAAACGTGAGGCGCAAAAAGTATTAGCGGAAGAAATGACGAAATTCGTTCACGGAGAAGAGGCATTTTTACAAGCTGTGAAAATTACATCGGCATTATTTAGCGGAGATATTAAATCGTTAACAGCTGATGAAATTGAACAAGGATTTAAAGAGATGCCGACATTCCAATCTTCAAAAGAGACGAAAAATGTTGTAGAGTGGCTAGTTGATTTAGGAATTGAATCATCTAGAAGACAAGCACGTGAGGATATTAATAATGGTGCTATATCTATGAACGGTGAAAAAGTAACGGATGTCAGCACGGATGTTACTGTAGAAAATTCTTTTGATGGAAGATTTATTATTATTCGTAAAGGGAAGAAGAACTACAGCTTAGTGAAACTGGGATAATAGTTTTTGTGGAAGAGTGGAAGTAAGGAAGATACTTTCACTCTTTCCTATACACAATTTCGACGCGAAAAAGTCAGTATATTTAGATAACTAAAGAGGGTTATAGTATTCCTCTGCCGAATATAAGTAAGTAGCGAAAATTACGGATAAAAATAGCCCGAACCATGCAGGGCATGATTCGGGCTTATATTCAGATTAGTAAGCTAAGCTGAATAGGCCTTTAATGTGTGATAAGTAACGAACGTTACTTGCTTCTTTCATTAATGATGCTGGTAAACCTTTAAGTGGAGTATTGCTTGCTCCAATTGTAGCAACAGCATCTTTACGCCCTAGACTAGCAAGTGTTCCAGAGTTTACAGGTGCGAACTCTTCGAATGCTTTGCCTTCTAGTGCTGCGTATAAGTTGTATCCAATTAACTCACCCATTTGCCAAGCGATTTGTGCAGTTGGTGGGTATGGACGACCGTCTGGAGAGAAGACAACAGCGCTGTCTCCAGCAACGAATACGTCTTTGTGAGAAGTAGATTGTAGGTATGCATCAACTGTTGCACGACCACGGTTTACTTCAAGACCTGATTCACCGATTAATGGGTTACCTTGTACGCCGCCTGTCCAAACGAATGTGTTAGCAACTAGTTTTTGACCGTCTTTTAAGTCGATTTCATTGCCAGCAACGTTTGTTACAGGAAGACCTGTTAAGAATGTAACGCCGCGTGCTTCTAAGCTAGTAGTTGCACGTTCGATTAAGTGGTCTGGTAATACAGGAAGGATTTTTGGACCTGCTTCAACAAGAAGAAGTTTAACTTCTTTTGGATTTACGCCGTGGCTTTTTGCAAGTTTAGGCATGATGTCAGCAAGCTCACCAACTAGCTCAACGCCAGTTAATCCGCCACCACCGATTACGATTGTAGCATCAGCTTCGTTTTTCGTTTTAGCGTATTCACGAATACGGTCTTCAACGTGTTTGTAGATTTTGTTTGCATCAGCAGCAGATTTTAATACCATGCTGTTTTCTTCTAGTCCTGGAATACCGAAGTAAGCAGTTTTACTTCCTAAAGCAACTACAAGTGCATCGTAAGATAAAGTAGTGCCACCAGCTAGTTTGATTTCTTTGCTATCAACTGAGAATGACTCAACTGTTGCAATTTTAAGATCGATGTCTTTGCCTTTGAAAAGCTTTGTAAGTGGCATTGCAACTGCTTGCTCAGCAACGTTACCAGCTGCAAGGCGGTGTAGTTCAGTGATGATTTGGTGTGTTGGGTATTGGTTAATCACTGTAACTTGTGCTTCTGATTTGCTGTAATATTTACGTACGTTTAAAGCGGCAAGAAGACCGCCATAACCAGCGCCTAAGATGACAATTTGTTTTGACATAGTATGATATCCCCCGTCTTTACTAATTGTTGTTATAAGTTAAATTATTTATTATTACGTTCTGCACTAACTTGAAGATATGCGTTTACAAAGCGGAACATTTTTTGTGCTTGTGGGTCTTTTAATAATTTTAATAGACCGAACAGGCCGATAACTTCGCTGCTTTCATCAGCGCGATCTTTCGCTTCGATAGCAGTTGCAGCCATGCTTTTCACTGTATCTTTTACAGGTTCTACAATCTCTTGGATTGCGCTAACAGTGTCGCTTTTTAATACTTCGTCAGTAGCAACAGTTTGAGCGAAGTCATAAGACTTAGTTAAAATGTTAACAAGCTCAGTTAATTTTGGAAGCTGCTCCACTAGTGTTGTTAATGATTCTTGTACCTCAGGTTTTAACAACTGATCAAGTACATCAAGTTGTCCTTGGCTAGCAGAAATTTGTACAGTTTCTTGTTCTGGCTTTGTTTGAGTCATAGTTTCTGGCATCTCCAATTCTCCTTTACGATAGCAATACTCTTATTTTTTTGGAATTAATATCCCTGGCATAGGTAAGGACAGAAAAAGTTTGCGAAACTTTATACAAAGTTTCACAAAACATAATAAAATGCCTTTAAATTTATGAGGGCAAATAAGCCGAAATCATAAATCTAAAACCATAATGTCTTACCTATTATCTATGAACTGTCCGATACATGGCTTGTCCGCATAATGGAAAGTTCCCTTATCGGAAAGTGTATATAATATATAACCTATATTATATACTATATACACGTATGTTAACATAAAAATGATTCCTAATTATTTGATATTGAGTCCGTAACCTAGTACTGACAAGGCATGAAAGCGCATAAATTATTTTGTCTAGGTTAGAAATGTACATATATATGTAGAAAAAAAGGAAAAAAAGAACAAATTTTTGTTCTTTTTTTCCTTTTTTCTTATTGTTCACCCTCTGTAATTAACATGGATGTGTTGCCGCTTTTTTCAAGATGGCATTCGCCCCAAGTACAAAGAGAATCAAGAATCGATTCTAAAGACCACCCGTAGTCAGTGAGGGAATATTCTACTTTTGGTGGTACTTGATTATATACCTTTCTGTGAATAACGCCATCTTCTTCTAATTCACGTAATTGCTGCGTTAACATCTTTTGTGCAATACCAGGCATTAAACGTTTTAGTTCACTCGTTCTCTTTGTACCTTTCGTTAAGTGGCAAAGGATAACGACTTTCCATTTTCCGCCGATAACCTCTAAAGTTGCCTCCACAGGAATATTATATTTCTTCATATAAAAATCTCCTTTGATGAACATAGATTTCAGTTCTTCAATAAAAGAAGCTAAATAAACTTAAATGTTACTTTTTAGTGCCTATAGCACTTTAAAGTGCGTACTTTTTATCGTGTTGAATATGTTTCATAATAGCATACGTAAGAGGGAAATGAGTAGTACGGTACTAAAAAGTGCCTATGTTACTTTTTGGTACCTATCGTACTTTAAAGTGCGTTCTTCAAAAAAAGAATGAAACCAATCATAATAGTATTTATAAGCAATAAAGTTATTTTTGTAGAAGATAAAAAGGCCTTTTTATCATACTATTATGATTGGATTTCTTGCATTAAGGAGGAGTTCAATTGAATTCATATACAGTATCTTCTTCGGCTGTTCAGACGAATCGAAGAAGTATGTTAGCTTTATTAGCGCTAGCAATTAGTGCGTTTGGGATTGGTACAACCGAGTTTATTAGCGTTGGTTTATTACCGTCTATTTCAGAGGATTTACATGTTTCTGTTACAACAGCGGGCTTAACCGTTTCTTTATATGCATTAGGAGTAGCGTTTGGCGCTCCTGTGTTAACGGCGTTAACAGCTACTATGTCGAGAAAGACGTTATTAATGTGGATTATGATTGTTTTCATTATTGGTAATGGAATTGCAGCGGTAGCAACGAGTTTTACTGTTTTACTTATCGCAAGGGTTGTCTCTGCATTTGCACATGGTGTTTTTATGTCAATTGGTTCAACGATTGCAGCTGCAATCGTCCCAGAAAATAAACGTGCTAGCGCAATTGCTTTTATGTTTACAGGTTTAACCGTTGCGACTATTACAGGTGTTCCTATTGGAACATTTATTGGTCAACAATTTGGCTGGAGAGCATCGTTTATGGTGATTGTATTAATTGGAATCGTTGCCTTAGTCGCAAATAGTGTGCTAATTCCGTCTAATTTAAAAAAAGGTACGTCTGTATCATTTCGTGATCAATTCAAACTAATCACGAATGGAAGACTATTACTTGTTTTCATCATTACTGCATTAGGATACGGGGGGACGTTTGTAACATTTACGTATTTATCTCCGCTATTACAAGAAGTGACAGGGTTTAAAGTAAGTACCGTTACAATGATTTTGTTAGTGTATGGAATCGCAATTGCGATTGGAAATATGATTGGCGGGAAGTTATCAAATCATAATCCAATTCGCGCATTATTTTATATGTTTTTCATTCAAGCAATTGTATTATTCGTACTAACATTTACAGCGCCATTTCAAGTAGCTGGGCTTATTACAATTATTTTCATGGGACTATTCGCATTTATGAACGTTCCCGGGCTACAAGTGTATGTCGTTATATTGGCTGAACGTTTCGTGCCGAGTGCCGTTGATGTTGCATCAGCAATTAACATTGCAGCGTTTAATGCAGGGATTGCCCTCGGTGCTTATTTAGGGGGCATTGTAACGAACTCGTTAGGGCTAATTCATACAGGCTGGGTAGGCGGCATTATGGTAGTAGGCGCTGTTATTTTAACAGCATGGAGTATGAGCTTAGAAAAAAGAGATCAAGTGAAATAAGGGAGAGAAGAGTATAATGAAAAATTTACAAAGTAAAACAGTATTGCATAACGGTGTAGAAATGCCTTGGTTCGGTTTAGGTGTATTTAAAGTAGAAGATGGACCGGAACTGGTAGAGGCTGTGAAATCGGCAATTAAAGTAGGATACCGTAGTATTGATACGGCTGCGATTTATGGAAATGAAAAAGCGGTTGGAGAAGGCATTCGCGCTGGTATAAAAGAAGCAGGAATTTCGCGAGAAGATTTATTCATTACTTCAAAAGTATGGAACGCAGATCAAGGGTATGAAACAACACTCGCTGCATATGAAGAGAGCTTAAAAAAATTAGAGCTAGATTATTTAGATCTATATCTTGTTCATTGGCCTGTTGAAGGGAAATATAAAGATTCGTGGAGAGCTTTAGAAACACTTTATAAAGAAGAGCGTGTACGTGCAATTGGTGTAAGTAACTTCCAAATCCATCACCTGAAGGATGTAATGGAAGGTGCGGAAATTAAACCGATGATTAATCAAGTCGAATATCATCCGCGTTTAACGCAAAAAGAACTACAAGCTTTCTGTAAAGAGCAAGGTATTCAACTGGAAGCATGGTCACCGCTTATGCAAGGTCAACTATTAGATAATGAAACATTACAAGAAATTGCTAATAAATATGGTAAGACAACAGCTCAAGTTATTTTACGATGGGATTTGCAAAACGAAGTTGTAACAATTCCAAAATCAACGAAAGAACATCGTGTTATTGCAAATGCTGATATATTTAACTTCGAATTAACGAAAGAAGATATGGAAAAAATCGATGCGTTAAACGAAAATCACCGTGTTGGTCCAGACCCTGATAACTTTGATTTCTAAATTTATAGTGGAGAGAAAGAGTGCAAACAGTTAGCACTCTTTTTTTATTTTTTTTGTTTTGCTTATGCATAAAAAAATGTTCTAACTAAATAATAAACAGTAGTAAATTTGTTATTTTATAAGGGGTTGTAGACATGAATATAAAACGATCGTCCAAGCTAATGGCTGCTTTTTTGAGTGTTTTATTTGTATTTACGAACTTATTATTCCCACTTCAAAAAGCATCCGCAGAAGTTATGGACCATACAAAGTATGAAATGGATTGGAGTTATAGTAGGACAAAGAAGAAGCCAATTCGAACAGAACTTATTAAAACTGCAGATGGTAAAATTGCTTTTTGCTTAAATGTAGATTTGAAATCTCCAAGCGGTCAAGATTTACCGGAAATGGGGAAAGTGGATATTGAAGTGTACCGCGTATTATTAAACGGATATCCACAGAAGAGTCCGCAAGAATTAGGTGTTTCTGATTGGCGAGAGGCACATTACGCAACGCAGCTTGCGGTGTGGAATGCGTTAAAACAAATTGATATTAACGATTTAGATTTTCGTAATAAAAATGTAGAAAAAGTAACGAAAGATATAGTTGCAAAAGCAAGCGCTAGTGAGGAATTACAAGAAATTACGATGAGTGTAAATCCTACAGAAGAACAAGAAGCAGTATTGAAAGATGAGTTTTTTGAAACTGGTTTATATACAGTGCAAACAAACGCTAAAAGCGGAACGTATAAAGTACAAGCAACAGGTGCACCAGAAGGCGCGAAGTTCGTAAATGAAAAAGGTGAAGCGAAAACTGAATTTAATGTAGGAGAGAAATTCCGCATTTTAATTCCGAAACAAACGCCATCGGGTGGATTTAGCTTTAAAGTATCAGGAAATTTAACGAAATTACAAGGGATTGCGCATAAAGGAACGCCGACGATTCAAAATGCAGTTGTGTTACTTGAGCGTAGTGAAGAAAAAACGAGTCCAGAGTTAGCGGTAAGTTGGAAGAAGGCTGAAGGGCCACATAAACCAAATAAACCGAATCAACATAAAAGATAAAGGAGAAAGCATTGGCATTTGCCAATGCTTTCTCTTATGCACACATCATTAATTATATTAGGGAAATATAATTAATGATGTAATACAAGATGATGTTAAGCAGACAGAAGAAGTGTTCTTTAAAATTACAAAGCAAGGTTTTGAAAGAACAGAAGGTATACAAGAGGTAAATGCTTAAAATAAATAAAAAAGGCTCGTAAACATAATGTTTACGAGCTTTTTTTATTACTCAGCTTCAGAAACAACTGTGAAGCGTTCATTTATATGTTTTGGATTTTCGATTTCATCAAGTGCTGCTACTGCGAAGTCTTCGTAACTTACGTAGCTATCACCTTTTGCGTTAACAAGAAGGTTGTCTTTACCAGCTTTATAAGAACCAGTGCGTTTTCCTAGTGCAAATAGCGCAGAAGGGCTGATGAATGTCCAAGTAATATCGTTTGTTTGTTGTAAGATTTCTAAGTTTTTACCTTGGTTTTGAGCAGTTGCTAGGTATTCTTTTGGGAATCCTGGTGTGTCGAATACACGTGTTGTTTTCTCTTCGTCTACAAATAGGCTTCCAGCTCCGCCCACTACAAGTAATTTTGTATTTGGTGCACCTTTTAGGGCTTCAATTAGTACGTTTCCTGCATCTACGTGAAGATGCTCTTCACCCGCTGGAGCACCGAATGCATTTACAACAACATCGAATGCTTGTAGGTCATTAGATGTAAGGTTGAATACATCTTTCTCTAAAACTTTTACATTGTCTTCTGTAATTTTTGCAGCGCTTCTTACGATGGCAGTTACTTCATGTCCGCGATCTAATGCTTCTTTTAAAATACGACTTCCTGCTTTTCCGCTTGCTCCGATAATTCCAATTTTCATAATAATTCCCTCCAAAGTGTTTTGTTAAAGTGTATATCTGAAAATGAATGAATTTAATGTAATTAGGTTTGTTACAACCTGTTGTAATCATTATAGTTACAGGTCGGTTTTTTTGTCAATGCATTTGTTTATGGAATTATTTCTTGTTTTAGTATGTACAGTTCGTAAATATAGAGTCATAAATCATAACAAATAACACCATTATGTTATAAAACCTAACATATGGAAGTAATACCCTGTCGAAAAATGTTGATTTTTGAATATTTTTTGAATATAATTCAATTTATGAAGAAAAAAGGGAGGGGACTAATTGTATGAATATTTTAGAACAGTTCGTTTCATCAACGAATACAATTCTTTGGTCATATATTCTTATTGCAATGTTAATTGGTTTAGGGCTTTATTTTTCTATTAAATTGAAATTCGTACAAATTACTCATTTAGGGGAAATGGTTCGACTAATGAGTGATGGATTAACTGGAAAGACACGTAAAAAGGGCAGCGTATCGTCATTCCAAGCTTTTTGTATGAGTTCAGCAGCTCGTATTGGTATCGGGAACTTAGCTGGGGTAGCACTAGCTATTTCTATGGGAGGACCTGGAGCTGTATTTTGGATGTGGGTTATTGCGATTATCGGGGCGTCTTCAAGTTTCGTAGAAAGTACGCTTGCGCAAATTTATAAAATAAAAGACGGCAGTGGCTTCCGTGGTGGTCCTGCTTATTATATGGAAAAAGGTTTAAATAAACGTTGGATGGGAATTTGGTTCTCTATTCTTATCACAATTAGTTACGGTTTAATTTTCAACTCAGTACAAGCAAATACAGTGACATTAGCATTTAAAAATGCTTTTGGCATTGAGCGTTATATTGTAGGGATTGTGTTAGCTGTATTAGTCGCGGTTATTATTTTTGGTGGTGTGAAAAGTATTGCGCGTATGTCAGAAATGATCGTTCCACCAATGGCAATTATTTATATTGCAGTAGCTATTTTCGTTGTTATTAAAAACTTCTATTTACTACCAGATGTGTTCACAGAAATCTTTAAAGGTGCATTCGGTTTAGATTCAGCTGTAGGTGGCGGTATCGGTGCTGCGATGAAATATGGTATCCAGCGCGGATTATTTGCGAACGAAGCAGGTATGGGTAGTGCGCCGAACGCAGCAGCAACAGCTGATGTAACGCATCCAGCGAAACAAGGTTTTATTCAAACGATCGGTGTTTTAGTAGATACGTTCTTAGTATGTACATCAACAGCATTTATCGTATTATGTTCTGGTGCATATAAAGCGACAAATTTAGAAGGTATTGAATTAACACAAAATGCATTAAGTTCACAAATTGGCCCATGGGCAAGCAGCTTCTTAGCGATTATTATTTTCTTATTTGCGTTTAGTTCACTTCTAGGAAACTACTATTATGGTGAAACGAATATTGAATTCATTAAACAAAGCAAAACTTGGTTAACAATTTATCGTATTGCGGTAGTGGGAATGGTATTATTCGGTTCTGTTGCGACGCTTCAAGTCGTATGGAATATGGCAGATTTATTCATGGGTCTAATGGTAATCACAAACTTAATTGCGATTACACTTCTTGGACGATTTGCGTATGCTGCATTAGCGGACTATGTAAGGCAAAAGAAACAAGGGAAAGATCCAGTTTTCAGTGCAGATTCTATTCCTGGTTTAACGAATACAGAGTGTTGGGATAAGCCAGCGGTAGCGGATAAAGAAAAAGCTGTATAATAAAAGATGAAACGAGCATCAAAGAAATTTGATGCTCGTTTTTTTATGGTGATAAACTAAGGAGAGAGGTAAAAGACGAACATTAACGTGGTTTTATAATAAAATGTAATTTTTTTAAGGGAAATGCAGATGTGAGTTATAATTTGTGTTAGAATGGTTAATGGCCTTGGAATAAGAGGTTAGATGACTTTTTATATTCATTTCTATGTTTTTAATGATAAATGGAAAGTTCGGATTATTTCTTATTTCGAGTTGTCAGACGTTCAACATTAAAGAAGAGTTAAATGGAGGATTTTATTAATGAAGTTTGTTATGTTTCTTGTAGGACTACTCGTTGTATTTGTACTCGGTTTTCTTATAAGTGCGGATCGAAAGAAGATTAAGTATAAACCAATCATGGTTATGCTTGTTATTCAGTTAGCGTTAACGTATTTCTTATTAAATACACAAATTGGTTATATTTTAGTAAAAGGAATTTCGGATGGATTTGGGGCACTTCTTGGATATGCGGAAGCTGGAATCGTTTTCGTATTTGGAGGTCTTGTTAATAAGGGAGAAGTTTCATTCTTCTTAACGGCATTATTACCAATCATATTCTTTGCGGTATTAATCGGAATTCTGCAGCATTTTAAAATTTTACCGATATTTATTCGTGCTATTGGTACTTTGTTAAGTAAAGTAAATGGTCTAGGAAAACTAGAATCATATAATGCAGTAGCAGCTGCGATTGTTGGACAAGCAGAAGTATTCATTACAGTAAAAGATCAATTAAGTAAAATCCCGAAGCATCGTTTATATACACTATGTGCATCTTCGATGTCGACAGTATCGATGTCAATCGTTGGTTCTTATATGAAAATGATTGAGCCAAAATATGTAGTAACAGCACTTGTATTAAATTTATTTAGTGGTTTCATTATTATTCATATTATTAATCCGTACGATATTACGGAAGAAGAGGATACACTAAAGTTAGAAAATAAGAAAAAGCAATCATTCTTTGAAATGTTGAGCGAATATATTATGCTTGGTTTCACGATTGCGATTACGGTAGCAGCAATGTTACTTGGTTTCGTAGCATTAATTACAGCAATCAATAGCTTGTTTGATTCAGTGTTCGGTATTACATTCCAAGCTATTTTAGGATATATTTTCTCACCATTAGCGTTCGTAATGGGTATCCCGCAATCAGAAATGGTAACAGCGGGACAAATTATGGCAACGAAATTAGTATCGAACGAATTTGTTGCGATGCTTGATCTAGGAAAAGTAGCTGGTGATTTATCAGCTCGTACAGTCGGTATTCTTTCTGTATTCCTTGTATCATTTGCGAACTTCTCATCTATCGGAATTATTGCAGGTGCAACGAAAGGAATTGATGAAAACCAATCAAACGTTGTTTCATCATTTGGATTACGACTTGTATACGGTGCGACACTAGTAAGTCTTTTATCAGCGATTATCGTTGGTGTTATGTTATAAAGAGGGTTAGATGGTCTCGGTATAATACCGAGATCATCTCTTTTTGAGGAATAAATTTACATAAAAAATCTTTTTAAAATTATATTGCATTTCGGCTAGATAACGCTTACAATTTGATTTGTAGGTGGTATCAATTTCAGACTTTCAATACGGTAGGAGAGAAGAGGCTACCTTTTATAAATTGCAATTTATGTAAACGCTTACTGATTTTAGATAACAGTTGAATAGTATTTAGGGATTTTAAATTTTTTTAACACCAATGGTCAGACGTCATTCGTTATACGTTATACGACCAATAACTCGTGGGAGAAGTGGAGGATTCACATATGAAACTAGTAATGTTTCTAGTCGGTTTACTTGTAGTGTTTGTACTAGGTTTCCTTATAAGTTCAGATCGTAAGAAAATTAAATATAAACCAATTGCAGTTATGCTTGTCATTCAATTGGTACTTGCGTATTTCTTACTCAATACAAAGGTCGGATTTGTATTAGTAAAAGGGATTGCAGATGGATTTGGTGCTATTTTAAAATTTGCGGAAGCTGGGGTTAATTTCGTATTTGGTGGTTTAGCGAACGATGGACAAGCACCATTCTTCTTAACAGTATTATTACCGATTATTTTCTTAGCAGTATTAATCGGGATTTTACAACATATTAAAATTTTACCGATTATCATTCGTGCAGTCGGTTTCGTATTAAGTAAAATTAACGGTTTAGGAAAATTAGAATCATATAATGCAGTAGCAGCTGCAATTGTTGGTCAAGGTGAAGTATTCATTACAGTAAAAGACCAACTAAGCAAATTACCGAAAAATCGTTTATACACACTATGTGCATCTTCAATGTCAACAGTATCGATGTCAATTGTCGGTTCTTACATGAAAATGATTGATCCAAAATATGTAGTAACAGCACTTGTACTAAACTTATTTAGTGGATTCATTATCGTTCACATCATTAATCCATATGACGTAAAAGAAGAAGACGATATTTTAGAATTACAAGAAGATAAGAAACAAACATTCTTTGAAATGTTAGGCGAATATATTATGCTTGGTTTCTCCATCGCTGTAACAGTAGCGGCGATGTTAATCGGTTTCGTAGCATTAATTACAGCAATTAACGGTGTATTCGATTCAATTTTCGGAATCACATTCCAAAGCATTTTAGGATATATCTTCTCACCATTAGCATTCATAATGGGTATTCCAACATCAGAGATGCTACAAGCAGGACAAATTATGGCAACGAAATTAGTAACAAACGAATTTGTTGCGATGCTTGATTTAGGAAAAGTAGCTGGCGATTTATCAGCTCGTACAGTAGGTATTTTATCTATCTTCCTTGTATCATTTGCGAACTTCTCATCTATCGGAATTATCGCAGGTGCAACGAAGAGTATCGATGGAAAACAAGCAAACGTTGTATCTTCTTTCGGATTAAAACTTGTATACGGTGCAACGTTAGTAAGTATATTATCAGCGATTATCGTTGGAGTTATGCTTTAATAAATTAAGAAAAGCAATGAGCGCGGGCTCATTGCTTTTTTTGTTATTCAGCTGGAGGCGTAAATGTACGCTTCTCTAATTCAGCATCTAGCATAAATAGTGCATTTGAATCGTTTGTAATACGCTTTAATTTTTGAATGATGCTATCGAATGAAGCTTCTTCTTCTACTTGCTCGTCAACGAACCATTTTAAGAACGTAATTGTTGCGTGTTCGCGCTCATCCCAAGCGATATCAGATAAGTTATAAATGCGTTTCGTTACTTCACGCTCGTGCTCAAGTGCGACTTCAAAAGCGTTTAATACAGATTCATATTCGTTGTTAGGATTATCGAATCCAGTAATAATAGCGCGCTCGCCGCGGTCATTAATATAGTTGTAAAGTTTCATTGCGTGGAAACGCTCTTCTTCAGCTTGTACAAGGAAAAAGTTAGCGAATCCATCATAGCTCTCGGCTGTACAGTAAGCAGCCATTGCCATGTAAGCGTGGGCAGAGTAAAATTCAAAGTTCATTTGATCGTTTAGTGCGTCGTGCAATTTTTTAGATAACATAAAATCCCCCTTATTATTTTGACAAGAACATTATATCATAATTGATAATATTCTCATTTAGTCACTTCGAACCTTTTCGAAAGCTTTGTGACGTGTGCTTCCATAATGTCTTGTAAATCTAAATCATATTTTTGCGAAAGAATAATAAGATTCGCAAGAACATCCCCAAGTTCTTCTTTTAATTCTAACCGTAATTCCTCTTGTCCTTTCGTTTGTTCATCAGGACGATCACGACCAATTTCAATTGCGCGTACAACGCGTGAAACTTCCCCAACTTCTTCAGTTAAGAAATTTAAGCGAATAAAGGAATTATACTGTGACCAGCTCCGCTTTTCGTAGAATTCCTCAACCCATCTTTGAAATGCAACAATATCCATTTCTTCCTCATCCCTTCAATATGTTGTACAATATTCATTGTATCATGACAATATATAGTTTCGGGGTGTAGGAATGAGAAAGATTTGTGTGTTTGCAGGTTCAAATTTAGGGGAAAGACCAGAATTTAAAGAGCAGGCAATTCAATTAGGGAAAATGTTTGTTGAGAATGATTATGAGCTTGTATACGGTGGTTCATGCGTTGGATTAATGGGAGAAGTAGCAAACGAAGTTCTTCGCTTAGGTGGACGCGTAACGGGTGTTATGCCGCGTGGTTTATTCCGCGGTGAAATTGTTCATACAGGATTAACGGAATTAATTGAAGTAGAAACGATGCATGAGCGTAAGGCGAAAATGGCAGAGCTTGCAGATGCTTTCATTGCATTACCAGGCGGATATGGAACGTTTGAGGAATTATTTGAAGTTGTATGTTGGTCACAAATTGGTATACATAATAAGCCGGTTGGTTTATTAAACATTAAAGATTTTTACAA
The DNA here is from genome assembly GCF_000633475.1 of Bacillus sp. H1a. Lineage (NCBI taxonomy): Bacteria > Bacillati > Bacillota > Bacilli > Caryophanales > Bacillaceae > Bacillus > Bacillus sp. H1a. Next base: position 151,969 of record NZ_AYMH01000019.1, read on the forward strand.
ACCAATTTTACAAATGATTAACCGTGCAGCTGAAGAAGGCTTTATGAATCCATCGAATAAAGAGTTAATCGTTTCAGCTGAGACGGCAGATAAATTAATTCATGAAATCCAAAATTACGAGCGTCCTGTTTTGGGGACTAAGTGGAAGCAGTTATCATAGTACATTTTTATAGAAACACATGTCTTTTTTATCGTAAAAAGGCATGTGTTTTTAATTTGGTTAAATATGTTAATGTTTCAATGTAACATCTGTTGAGAGAGGTAAAGGAGATGAAGGAATTTATATATTTACAGCCAGTTTTTAAAAGTATTTTAGCGGCATCGGTCCTTGTAATGTTAATCATTTTAAGACAGAAAAAAGAACTGATTAATGAATTTTCACTTTGGTTTATTTCAATTATATGTATTAGTGTTTCTGCGATAACACTTTTTATGTCTGGGTTTATCGTTGATGAGTATAATGTAGGCGGAGATCCAGAATCGTTTTATATGTTTATTGGGATTGTCTTTATTAGCGGTTTGAATTTAATTATTTATTATAGACGGCAATAAAAAGAAGGCATTCCATATTACTTTGGAATGCCTTTATCACTTTGATTACTTTGTTTTTTATACAGGTACCAGCCACCCCAGCCGCCACCAATTGCTACAACAACGAGGAAAGGATAGTCTTTAACCTCGACATGTATGTTGAAAATATTAGCTATAAGTAAGAGAATCCCAACTGTTATTAACGCGAAAAATGCCCTAATTAAGTAGTCTTTCAACTGAACCACTCCCGTCATTTAAGTCGTAAATGATGAACTTGGAAAAGCTTTTTGGATCTAGTTACTAAAGGATGTTTTCTATATTTTAACATAAAAGGGATTGTAATATATTAATAAAAGTAGAGGGGAGGGGGCTAACATTGTCGCTATTTGTCACAAAGTAGATATATTTGAAAAATCGCCGATATATTTGATGAAACGGTCGATATAATGAAAAGATCGCTGATATAATTTCATGTCCCACCATGCGCGATCACTCTATTAAAAAAAGCGACTCTAACCGAGCCGCTTCCGCTTTTAAGTTATTATTGATTCAAGAATGCACGTAGCATCCAAGCGTGTTTTTCTAGTTCTGTGTAGATGCCAAGTAGTAAGTCTGATGTCATTTCGTCGTCAGAGTCTTGTGCAATTTCCATACCTTTTTTCAATTCGCCTAGCATCATTTCGTAGTCTTTCATGATTGCTTCGACCATCCCTTCTGCAGTTTCTCCGTAAGCTGCTTCTTGAATAGAAGATAGTTCTAAGTATTCTTTCATTGTTGCTACTGGTTTGCCACCAATTGCTAAAATGCGTTCTGCAATTTCATCGATGTGAGTAGCTGATTCTGTGTAAAGCTCTTCAAATTTCTCATGTAGTGTGAAGAATTGAGGTCCTTTTACGTACCAATGGAAGTTGTGTAGTTTTGTAAATAAAACGCTCCAGTTTGCTACCTGTTTGTTTAATACTTCGATTACTTGTTTATTCATTATGATCAATCTCCTTTTGAGTTGTTATGTTATATCAATTACTAATTTATAATTATTATAATCTAGTAATTTGTATAAATCAACCCTTTTGCTGGAATTAATTTGAACAAATTATGAACTGTTGTAAATAAAATCCCTATTACTGTGAAGTAATAGGGATTTTATTGATATCCAGCTCCAGCGAACATTTTGAACGAGCCGCTTCCGCTTTTAATTGTTATACAGCCTGCTGTTTTTCTTCTACATCTTGCCCATCCCAGCACTCCGTATTTTTTAAGTCAGGGATAGAACTTGCATAGAAAACAGGATCTTTTCCTTGTTTCTTTTGCTTAATATAGTCTACTAATGCTGCATAGGCGAACTTGCTAAGGAATGAGATGGCAATTAAGTTTGTAAATACCATTAGTCCCATAAAGAAATCAGCTAAACTCCAAACTGTTTGAAGGGCAGCGATTGATCCGAAGAACACCATTCCGACAACTGCAACGCGATAAATCATTAACCATGTTTTGCTTTCTTTAATGAATGCGATATTTGTTTCACCATAATAGTAGTTTCCTAGTAAGGAACTGAAAGCAAATAGGAAAATAATAATCGCTAAGAAAGTGCTTGCCCACGGTCCGATTTGTGAACTTAATGCTTGTTGTGTTAATTCAATTCCTTGTAAATTTGATCCTTTGTAAAGTCCAGAACATAATACGATAAATGCTGTTGATGTACATACTAAGAATGTGTCTACGAAAACACCTAATGCTTGAACAAGTCCTTGTTTTGCAGGGTGAGATACATCTGATGTTGCAGCTGCATTAGGAGAGCTACCCATACCTGCTTCTGTCGCGAATAAACCGCGCTGAATTCCGAACTTGATTGCTGCTCCAATACCACCAGCGATGGCTTGGTCTAAACCGAATGCACCGTTAAATATTTCTAGAAAAATGCTTGGTAACATATTGAAGTTTTTAATAACGACAAAAATAGCCACACCAATATAAACGATTGCCATTGGAGGAACAATCATTTCTGTAATACGTGAAATGCTCTTAATACCGCCAAAAATAATAACTGCAACTAATAAAGCTAATAGAGCTCCTACGATAGTTCGCTCTAGTCCAAAAGCATTTTCAAACGCTATTGTTACTGTATTTGCTTGTACTGAATTGAAAATTAATCCGTACGCAACTGTAATGAGAAGTGAAAACCAGACACCCATCCAGCGTTTGTTTAACCCTTTTTCCATGTAATATGCTGGGCCACCACGGAATCTGCTTCCATCTTTTACTTTATAAATTTGTGCAAGCGTACATTCCACAAAACTAGTAGCTGCTCCGAGAATAGCGATAAACCACATCCAAAATACTGCGCCTGGTCCACCCATGGAAATTGCTAATGCTACACCAGCTAAGTTTCCGATACCGATGCGTGCCGCTGCACTTAAGCAAAATGCTTGGAATGGGGAGATGCTATCTTTTTTCTTTTCTTTTTGACTGAATCCTTTACTAATTAAACTGACCATCTCACCGAAATGCGTAATTTGGACAAATTTCAATTTAAAAGAGAAATAAAGACCGAAGCCGATTAACATTGCAATAAGAATATATGACCACAAAATATTATTCGTTACCTCAAGGAATCTGCTAAAGATATCAACCATATAATACACTTCCTTTTTTTCATAATAAGAAAATTATATGCAAAAAATATACCAGAATCAAATTTTCTGAAAAAACATGTTACTTAAATATGTTTTATGTTATGATTAAGTTACATCGTAATATTTTTAGAATTATTTACATTTTAAAAAACTAAATTTAAAGCGAAAAAGAGGGGATAATTTGAAAGAAGAATCTTTATTGAAAGTAAGTCTTGAGAGTTTGAAAATGAGAAGTAATGTATTTTTTATCATTACGTCTTTAAGTATCTTTTTAGGGGCCACTTATTATTACAATAAAAGATTTCCAAATCACAAGTACCCTGAATGGTTAGAATTTCTAAAATTGATTGGATGAATAAAAGACAGAAAAACAGAAAATTCAAATAAAATTGTTGTGGAGGAGCTAAATATGAATATTAGAGAAAGTGAACTTCCGGGTATTGGGTATAAGTTTCAAATCGTTACGAAAGGTAACGAAAAGATGGTGATTGTCATTCATGATGATGGGCGTAGAGAAATGTATCATTTTGACTCAGATCATGAAGAAAGTATCTCAAGTATTTCACTGCGTGACTCAGAGGCAAGACAAATTGCAGCAATATTAGGCGGAATGGTGTATAAACCTCGAGCATTAGAAAATGTTGAGATGGTTTTTGAAGGTTTAGCGATTGAGTGGTTCAAAGTGGAGAATGCAGCTCCAGCAATCGGAAAAACAATTGGTGATCTTGAAATAAGAAAAACATATAGCGTAACGATAATTGCAGTTATGAAAAAGAATATGAAAAAGCTATTTAATCCAGGACCAGAAACGGTAATTGAAGAAGGAGATATGCTTGTAGTTTCAGGTGAGAGAGAAGAAATTAAAAAAATTATTAATGAATTACTTTCAAATAGGGGGACTGACTAGATGGATACTTTAATTTTTGAAGTTGGTACAGCGTTAATATTAGTTGCAATTGCTGCGGTGATTGCTGGAAAGTTTAAATTCTCAGTAATTCCTTTTCTAATTGTGCTCGGAATGTTAGTAGGGCCGCACGCGCCGACAATAGGTGTTATCGATCTCAAATTTATTGAAAGTGCAAGTGTGATTTCCTTCCTTGGAAGGATTGGCGTTCTGTTCCTTCTTTTTTATCTAGGATTAGAATTTTCGATGAAAAAACTAATTAAATCTGGACGCTCTATTGCGATTGGTGGAACGATTTATATCTTAATTAACTTTTCGCTAGGATTATTATACGGATTTATAATGGGCTTCCCGTTACTTGAAATCTTAATTATTGCGGGTATTATTACGATTTCTTCTAGCGCTATCGTTGCTAAAGTGTTAGTTGATTTAAGAAGAACTGGTAATAATGAAACCGAACTAATTTTAGGAATTATTATGTTTGAAGATATATTCCTTGCTGTATATTTATCGGTAGTTTCTGGCTTAGTCCTTGGGGATCACGCTTCATTCTTAGGTGCTCTCACTTCAATTGGAATTGCTTTAGGATATATGCTTCTATTCTTTATTGTAGCTAGAAAGGCTACGCCGTTATTAAATAAACTGTTGAATATTAGTTCAGATGAAATCTTTATTATTGTAGTATTTGCTTCGTTATTCTTTATTGCAGGTTTTTCAGAAACAATTCACGTTGCAGAAGCAATCGGGGCACTTCTTTTAGGACTAGTTTTCTCTGAGACAGAGCATAGTGATCGAATCGAACATCTTGTTGTTCCATTTAGAGACTTTTTCGGAGCTATTTTCTTCTTCAGTTTCGGGTTAAGTATAGATCCGTTCTCATTAGGTGGAGCGATATGGCTAACGTTAGGGGCTGTACTCCTTACAATAATCGGTAACTTTGTAGCGGGAATGATTGCAGGAAGACAAGCTGGATTATCTCATAAAGCATCGACAAATATTGGTCTAACAATTGTTTCAAGAGGAGAATTCTCTATCATCATGGCCAATATTGGTATTGCGGGTGGTTTAATGTCAGTATTGAAGCCATTCTCTGCGCTATATGTGCTCATCCTATCCATTTTAGGACCGCTTCTTACTAAGGAATCAAATAATATATATAAGTTCTTGAATAAAATCTTTAAGTGGAATACAAAGACTACCTAAACTTAGAAAAAACAAAAGTACAAGATGTTCACTTCTTGTACTTTTATTTTGGATAATGAAAACAGTAAAGAGAGAGGTAAAAGATGTTAGGAGATTTAATTCATTCAGTTTTAGTTTTTCTAGAAGGACTCGGTTATTGGGGAATTATGCTTGGATTAATGCTGGAAGTTATCCCAAGTGAGATAGTGTTGTCGTATGCAGGGTATTTAGTATCAACAGGAAGCATTACATTTTGGGGTGCTGTTGCATTCGGTACAATTGGCGGTGTAATCGCGCAACTGTTTATTTATTGGATTGGCCGTTACGGGGGAAGACCAGTTCTTGAACGTTATGGGAAATATATTTTAATTCAAAAGAAACATATTGATTATGCGGAAGCGTGGTTTAATCGTTATGGAACAGGTGTTATCTTTACAGCACGTTTTATTCCTGTTGTACGTCATGCTATTTCGATACCAGCAGGTATTGCGAAAATGTCGCATGTTAAATTTATTACGCTGACTACACTTGCTGTTATTCCGTGGTCAATTGTATTTGTGTATTTAGGCCTAAAATTAGGTAAAGAATGGGAAAGTATCAATAAAGTAGCTGGCCCTTATGTTAAATATTTTGCACTTGCGGCTATAGGGTTTGGCATTTGTTATTTCGTGTTGAAAAAAGTACGAAAACAGAGTAACAAATAGGAATATATTATGTATAAAGCTTTGCTTTGAAAAATTGACATATAAGATCGGATTTTATAAAAATCATTATCGTGAAGGAATCTATTGATAAATAGATTCCTTTTTTACAAGAAATAGATATGACGCCACATTGGTTAGAGAGGGATATGTTTAATATTTACCATATTGTGGCATATATATAAGAAAAGGGAGTTTGGGAAGGGGATTATAGAGAAATGGAACTCCAGTTTCAAAATGTATATCGACAAGTTGAGAATTGGTATGTGTTGGATTCGGAGCTTCCTTGGGATGTCAAAAGGATTAGAAATGATTTGTTTTCTCTTATTGAAGTAAGTAAAACACCAGTTATTTTTTGTGATACGTGTGATGCAAATAATGTGCTTTTAGCATTAGGGGAAGAAGAAGAGGAGTTTTTATTCCCAGTAGGTGGTTTTTATCATAAGGAAAAACAATTAATTTTCGTTTGTATGTGGGAAGAGTATGAACAAGTGCTTAAAACACTTTTGCATGAATTTCGCCATGCGATGCATCATAAGAGGGATGTATTGTATGTTGGAAGTGAATCGTACGAAGAGAGATGGATTGAGAAAGATGCGAGGAATTTCGCGGAGAGGAAATTATATGAATATAAAAATAGAAAATTGATGTAAAGCATAGTGGAGAAATAGTGCTGTGCTTTCTTTTTGCTTACTAAAAATAAGTGTTTGACTTTTATAAAGTTTAGTTCTAAACTAATAGTATCAAACGAGCGAGGTGATGGAATGAAAGCAGAAGAAAGACTTGGATTACTATTATGGTTTCGTCTATCACGCTTTTATAATAGAAGTATTCGTGAGACAAATCAGCATTTGAAAAAGTGGAATGTATCTGCTGCTCAGTTTGATGCATTAGTTCAAATTGGAGGCCACGATCGTTTAACGCAGCAAGAGCTTGGAAATAAGCTATTTGTTACGAAAGGAAATGTCACTCAGCTTTTAAATAAAATGGAGCAGCTGGATTGGATTAGGCGTGAACAAGAAGGTACTACGAAATATATTTCGTTAACAGAAAAGGGAAGAGGTTTATATGAGGAAATCGTCCCACCTCAAGAAACGTTCCAAGCGGAGCAGTTTCATAATTTAAATATAGAAGAACAAAATCAATTATTAAAATTACTAAAAAAATTACAGTAAGAAAAAATTTTAAAATAAATCTTGAATTCGAGATAATATGAGGTGAAGGATATGTTTAGAAAAGTTGATCATAAAAATATGGGAAGAGCAAATCACGGCTGGTTAAATACACATTTTCATTTTTCCTTTGCTAATTACTATAATCCAGATAACATGAGCTTTGGAGCATTGCGTGTGATTAACGATGATCTAGTAGTGGCACAAACTGGTTTTGATATGCATCCGCACCGCGATATGGAGATTATTTCGTACGTTGTAGACGGTGCTTTAACGCATGAAGATAGTATGGGAAATCGCGGGACAATTGAGCGTGGACATGTTCAATATATGAGTGCAGGTACTGGTGTATTTCATAGTGAGCATAATTTAGGAAATGAAACATTACGTCTATTACAAATTTGGATTTTGCCAGACCGCGCTGGTCATAAGCCAAACTATGGTGAGTTTAAATTTGATTGGAGTAAACGTGAAAATGAGTGGTTCCATATGGTATCTCCTTCTGATGGAGATGCACCGATTCGTATTCACCAAGATGCGAATTTATACTCTTTATCATTAGAAGCTGGTAAAGAAATTCATTTTCCTGTTACAGAAGGACGTCAATTGTACCTTGTACAAATTGAAGGTAGCAGTGTTGTAAACGGTGAAACACTTGTAATGCGTGATGCAGCGGAGGCTATAGAAGAGGATATTCACATTCAAGCGAGAGAGAAGTCTCATTATTTAGCAATTGAAATGAAGGTGCAATAAAGTGAAACTTTAATCAGTGGGGGTTTTTCAGCATATAAATAACGGGATGAAAAGTTAGAGGAAAGAGGACATCTAAAAAAGATGTCCTCTTTTTATGGGTTGAATTATCAGAAAAAACTTTCTCAATTTTTGGAAACAGGTATCGGGAGGACTATTCAGAATTCTATAAAGGTGTCAAAAACTTTTAGGGGAATGGGGAGTGTTAGATTGAAAAAGCAAGTAATTTCATCAGCATTAGCGTTAACTGTTATCGCAAGTGGGTTTGGGGCATTTGGAGCAACTACGACGAAAGCAGAAGAGCAAAAAATCCAGTATCACCAAGAGTTTAAAACACCAGCTTACATAGGTGAAGAATGGAAAGCACCAGAAGGGCTAGATAAAAAAGAGACAGTATTTCAATATTTAGAGAGCAAAAAGGATATGTTTAAATTAGCAGGAAATATTGAAAAACATTTCAATGTCGTTGGTGAAGAAAAAGACGATGAATCAGGTACGACACATGTGAAGTTAGTTGAAAAGCATAATAATGTTCCTGTGTATGGATCAGATCAAACTGTTACTCTTGATAAAGAGAATAATGTAAAAGCATTTTTCGGACAAGTTATTCCGAATTTAGAAGATAAAAATATTCCAGCGGCAGCAAGTATTACTGATGAGCAAGCAGAAACGATTGCAAAGGCTGATATTGAGAAAGAAATTGGTAAAGTAAATAATTATGATGGTATGAAAAAAGATTTATTTGTGTATGAAAAAGATGGAAAGTACTATCTTGCATACCTTGTTAAAGCGTCAGTTTCAAAACCAGCTCCAGGATATTGGCATTATTTTGTTGATGCGACAAATGGAAATATTATTGAGAAATATAATGCTGTAGATCAAATTACTGGATTTGGTTATGGCGTATTAGGCGGTAAACAATCATTTGAAATCGCTCAAGATACGAAAACAGGAGTGTTCAACTTATTTGATGGTAAACGAGGACAAGGTATCCATACATTTGATGCAGAGAATATGGACGAAAACTGGTTTAATTTATTCTCACAATGGCTTGGATATACAGGAGAAGAAGTTGAAAGTAAATCTAAGTTCTTCGAAGATAAAGCGGCAGTTGATGCGCATGTGAACGCAGGAAAAGTATACGATTACTATAAAAAGACATTTAATCGTAATTCCTTCGATGATAAAGGTGCAAAACTTATTTCTACTGTTCACGTAGGTACAGCATGGAATAATGCGGCTTGGAACGGTGTGCAAATGATGTATGGTGATGGTGATGGAAAGACATTTATTCCATTATCAGCTGGCCTAGACGTTATTGGCCATGAGTTAACGCATGCTGTAACTGAACATACAGCAAATCTTGTTTACAAAAATGAGTCAGGTGCGTTAAATGAATCGTTATCTGATATTATGGGTGTCATGGTTGAGAAGAAGAGCTGGGATTTAGGTGCGGATATTTATACACCTGGAAAACCTGGTGATGCGCTTCGTTCTCTGAAAGATCCAGCATCTATTCCAAATCCATTAAAACCAGGTGAAGGTTACCCAGATCATTACAATAAACGCTATACTGGAACAGCTGATAATGGCGGCGTTCACATTAACAGTAGTATTAACAATAAAGCTGCATACTTAGTATCTGACGGCGGAGAGCATTACGGTGTGAAAGTAACTGGAGTGGGCCGTGAAGCGACAGAGAAAATTTATTACCGTGCTCTTACTAAATATTTAACTGCAAACTCTGACTTTAAAATGATGCGTCAAGCTGCACTTCAATCAGCAGAAGATTTATATGGTAAAAACTCTAAAGCTGTACAAGCTGTAACGAAAGCTTATGACGCTGTAGGAGTAAAATAATAAGAGAAAAAAGACCTGACTGGATTGTCAGGTCTTTTCTTTATTTAATCACGGATACCTAATGCGATTTTTGCCATGCGTGACATACGTTCTTTCGTCCACGGTGGATTCCATACAACGTTTATTTCTATTTCATTTACTTCAGGTACGTTCGTTGATAATACCTTTTTAACGTCTGATACGATTTGGCCAGCCATTGGACAACCGATAGAAGTCATCGTCATTGTAATGACAACATTATTATTTTCATCGGCTGTAACGTCATAAACTAATCCAAGATTGATAATATCAACACCTAGCTCTGGATCAATAACAGCCTCTAAATTTGCATACAATTTCTTTTCAAATGCTTCTTGTGACATGAGTAGCACCTCCTACACATTAATGATATCGATTCTCATTATAACGGAAATACGTGCAATGTGCAGGGAATGAGCTCAAAAAAAATTCCTCCTTGGAAGAGGGATTTTTTTGAAAAGCTATTCAGTTTTAAATTGAGATACAAGTTGATCTAATTCTTCAACCGTTTGTTTCATTTGTTTTGCAGTTAGAGACATTTCATTCATAACAACGACTTTCTGTTCAGCCGATTGCGCTGTTGCGGCCGTTTCACTTGATACTTCATTAGAAATTGAAGCAATGTTATTGAGTGAAGCATTCATTTCTTCAGCACTTGCAGCCATCTCTTCAGCAGTTGCTGATATGTCTTGAATTTGAGTGGACACTTTATTCACTTGACCAACGATTGTTGTGAAAGAAGAGCCGGCCTCACGAATGACGTTAATACCTTCAAATGCTTCGGAACGACCTTGAGACATCATAGAGCTAGCAGTTTCTGTATCATTTTGAATTTGATGTAGCAATTGGTTAATATCTGTCGCAGCTGTTTTTGATTGTTCAGCAAGTTTACGAACTTCATCTGCTACGACAGCAAATCCCTTCCCTTGTTCGCCGGCACGAGCCGCTTCAATAGAAGCATTTAAAGCAAGTAGATTTGTTTGCTCAGCGATATTAGAAATAGATTGTACAGCTGTATCAATATATTTCGTATGAGTGATTAGACGTTCGACTACTTCGGATGTAGCATTTACGGCTTCGTGTATCGTTGTCATTTGTGAAATGGATTTTTGGATTACAGTACTTCCTTCGTTAGCATGTTCAGATGTGACTACAGCTAGTTCGGCTACAGACGAAGCGGATTCTGCAATACGTTGAACACTTATTGACATATCATCCATTGCAGTCGAGCTTTCTTCCATACTAGAAGTTTACGATTGAATGCTTGCATTTAAATTAGACATCGAGTTTTGAACTTTTATTGTCGCATCAAGCGATGTATTGGTCTTTTCTAGCATATTTTCAGAAGCGTTTTGTACTTCCACAGAAGTTTTTTGAACACGATTAATGATATGTTGCAGATTTTCTAACATTTTATTAAATGATGTTGCAATTGCACCGATTTCATCATTGCTATTTACTTGTAGGCGAGCTGTTAGGTCACCCTCTTGAGAGGATAATTCTTTTAGTTTAGTATCAATTTGCTGAATTGGTTTTACAAGCTTACCAGAGAACCACCATGCAAGAATAATTGCAACGACAATACATATAACAAGTGATAAGAATATAACGTATTCAATGAGTAGTGCTGATTGATCAATTTTTTCAATGGATTGTTCACGTAACTTAGCTTGTTCGTTGCTATAGTTTTTAAAATTACCAATAACTTTATAAACAGTGCCATTTTCTGAAGAAGCAACTTGTAATGCTTCGTCCCACTTTTTTTTTTGCAAGAGAGAAAACTTTTTCTTCAATAAATTTTCTCCAAGTAGAGCCTAATTCCATTGTACCTTTCACGGATTGGGATACGTTAGGGTTAGAAAGAAGTTGTGCTTTCTTATCTTCAAGAAGCTTACTCATTTCATGAAACTTGTCTAATTCGACCTGATCGTGTTGCAGTAAATAACCTCTTAAAGCAGAAAGTTGAACTTGATAAGCGTCTCCACGCTCTTTTAATTCTGTTGCAAGGGGGGGAATTTCTTTTTGCAGTGCTTCAGCCTTACGAGTTTGATCAATAGCAAAGAATAGAATAAAAGCTAGGGCGATGCCAAATAAAGCGCAAACCGTTCCCATCATGAACATTAATTTTTTTCGAATGCTAATAAAATTCATATGATAAAAAAGTATCCTTTTAAAATATTAATATTAGGATTAATTTATATTAAAAGTTAAAAGAAAGCTTCACTCCTAAAGGAACAAAGCTTTCTTCTTTCCTTTAGGCATTATAGCAGACAGAAGGGGAGAGAGAAAGATATATTTAAAAGTAAAAAAAGAGGGGCTAAAATGAGAAATCCTTCTTTTTTACTTTTATGCATTTGTTTTGAAATGAGAAACGAGACCTTCAAGTTCTTGTACTGCAGTTTTCATTTCTGATGACTTTGTAGCAATGTCTTTCATTACACTTACTTGGTCACCAGCTGAATGAAGTTATTAATCTGTTCAATGAAAATTATAGTAGGTAATGGAAAGAGGCAGATGAGTATGAGTAAATGTTCTTAAAATGTATACATTTATATATCAAAAATTCTTAAATAAAAATAAGAAATACTATTGTAATTCGAAATAATATCATGTATACTTCTAATTAGTTGATAACGATTATCACTATCAACTGAAACATTACTCTTCGTTATGTTGGTCATACCCCTTTTTGACGACGTAAGTCAGAGACGAATGTTGAAATATCTTGTGTCCTATTCTACAGAATTATGGTAATCTCCAACCTCAACTTATATGCGTAAGCATGCAAAAAAAAGGATCCTATCCGTGAAGGGATCCTTTTTTGCATGTTGTCGCAATTAATGTATATAGACCTGGTATACGTTCTTCAATTCCTTCGGGTGCAGTAGGAGGGAAGACCCATCTTTGATGAGGTCCATGTTCTTCAATTAGCTTTTCGACTTTGAAATTTGTTTCTGCCATTGCCGTAATAATTTCTCCAAGTGTCCAGCGCCTAATTTTTGTTCTCGGTAAAGCTTCTTTCTGTGATTCAGTAAGGAGAGTACTATAAGCCACGTCATCTTCAATAAGTTCCTCACCAAAATAATTTCCATTTGCTCGAAATGCTGGATGATCTACTCCTAATAATTTTGTATAAACAGGATGATAGTCGCGCAGTATAAATGTCCCATCTTGTTTTAGTAAGTTAGAGATTATATGAAAGAGTGGCTTTAAGTCTAAAAAGTAATGGAGTACGCCAAGTTCCAGTAATACGATATCAAATGATTGGGATAGATTTAAATCTAGTACGTCGGAAACGATATACTTAATAGAGACTCCAGCAGCTTTTGCTAATTCAGTTGCATATTTTTCATTGCTTGCTGAAATATCTACAACTGTTACATCCGCCCCTAAAAGGGCAAGAGCAACTGCTTTATTTCCTTTTGATCCGAGTAAATTAATAATACGCTTCCCCTTTGGAGAGTGTATGTAAGGTAAATAATAAGCTACTTCATGAACAGGATCTTGCATGAGCTTTTTTGCATATTCTGCCGGTGCACCGTGGCGATTTGTCCAGGCTTCATAGGCAGCTGCATTCCAGCTTTTTTCATTTATAATACTAAGTTGTTTTTGATTCAAGTCCATCACTCCTTTTGTAAACGTATACTTATTCGGTGGGAGAATGAGATTTCCTGTTCTTTTCGAATTAAAGTTTGATTTTTCTGCACTTTAGTCGTAAAATACGTGTTATACATAAAAGCGTTGAAAAGGAAAAGTAGAATGAAACCATTCTTTCCAGAGAGCTTCGGTAGCTGAGAAGAAGCAAGAATATTCATTTGAACAATGGCCTTTGAGCTTCGTCCTGAACTTATCAAATGATAATAGTAGGCGGCGACGAGAGTTGGTACTCGTTATCAAAACCACAGTATAAGAGCATATAGCTCCGTACTTGTTAAGGTTAGTTATGTGAATGACTGACGAAATAAGGTGGTACCGCGACTGTTTATACAGCCCCGCCCTTATCTTTTTTAAGATAGGGGCGGGGCCTTTTATATTTTTAAGGAGGAATGTAAGATGAGTATTTTTATTGGAGGCGCTTGGCCGTATGCAAATGGTTCGTTACATCTTGGGCATATTGCAGCTTTATTACCAGGAGATATTTTAGCTCGTTATTACCGGGCTAAAGGTGAGAGTGTGTTGTATGTTTCAGGAAGTGATTGTAATGGAACACCGATTGCAATTAGAGCAAAACAAGAAGGGGTTACAGTAAAGAAAATAGCTGATCAATATCATGAAGAATTTGAGCGATGTTTTCATAATCTTGGTTTTACGTATGATTGCTATACACGTACAGATAGTGAACACCATCATGAAACTGTTCAAAAAGTTTTTTTGCGACTATTAGAAGAAGGTCATATTTATAAAAAAATAGTCGAACAAGCTTATTGTGAAACGTGTACGCAATTTCTACCTGATCGTTATGTGGAAGGTATTTGTCCGTATTGTCATGAAGGGGCGAGGGGGGATCAATGCGATGCTTGTTCCGCTATTTTAGATCCACTCGATTTGTTAGAAAAGAAATGTAAGTTATGCGGTAGTACGCCATCAGTACAGGAAACCGAGCATTTCTATTTTGCATTGCATAAGTTCCAGCAGCAAATTAAAGCGGCTGTAGAAATTGCAAAGCAGAAAGGAACATGGCGCGACAATGCGATTCAATTAACAGAGAGATATTTAAAGGAAGGATTACAAGACAGGGCAGTATCACGTGATTTACCAATCGGGGTACCAATTCCAGTGGAAGGATATGAGGATAAGAAAATTTACGTATGGATTGAAGCGGTGACAGGATATTATTCAGCGAGTAAACATTGGGCTGAAGAAACAGGGAAAGATGATCAAGAGTTTTGGGATAGAGATGCGAAAACATATTATGTGCACGGAAAGGATAATATTCCGTTTCATTCAATCATTTGGCCGGCGGTATTACTTGGAATAGGAGAAGAAGCGATCCCTCGTCATATCGTCTCGAATGAGTATTTAACAGTAGAAAAAAGGAAGTTATCTACAAGTAAAAACTGGGCAGTATGGGTACCTGATATATTGGAACGCTATAATCCAGATTCTATTCGTTACTTTTTAACAGTAAATGCACCAGAAAATCGTGATACTGATTTTTCATGGCGTGAATTCATTTACAGTCATAATAGTGAATTATTAGGGGCATATGGGAACTTTGTGAATCGGACGTTAAAATTCATTGAAAAGTATTATGATGGCATTGTACCAAAGGGGAATATTAATATAGAGCTGAAAGATAAGGCTGAAGGATTATATAAAAGTGTAGGAGAGGCGATTGAACAAACTAAATTTAAGGTGGCGCTAGAAACAATATTTGATGCAGTACGCTTTGCAAATAAATACTTTGATGAAAAGCAGCCTTGGAAACAAAGAGAAGACGACCCAGTTTCATGTGAGGAAACAATTTATAATTGTGTTTACCTTATCGCTAATTTTGCAAATCTCCTTGAACCATTTTTACCGTTTTCCAGTGAAAGAGTTAGAAACACATTGTCGATTGTTAAACAAAGTTGGGAACCACAAAATACGTTGCCAAACCGAATTGATAATGTACAGCCATTATTTGAGCGAATCGATGTAAAACAAATTGAGCATGAGGTAGAGAAGTTATATGGAGCGGTAAAGTGAAATATAAGGAAAAGACCTTTCAAGTAAATGAAAGGTCTTTTGTTATGCTGTATGACTTCTCTCAAAAAGATTTACTTAGCTCTAATTATATACCATATGCTAATTTTATTTATACTTTCATACAAGTGTCATGTTCTCTCATGCGCTATGCATTGTATTATGTTTTCTCTCTTTCCTATAATCAAGCAGTTGCGGTGTGAAAATACCAAGCAATATGAAAATAATACCAAGCCACTGCATAGGTGATACGACTTCATGAACGAGTGTAATGGAAGCGATAATTGCTGTTGGTAATTCAGCTGCACCTAATATGGTACCAAGTCCTGTTCCTACTTTGGGTACGCCAATTGAGAAGCAAATGACAGGTATAATAACTCCGAAAAATCCAAGAAAGAATGCGTATTTCCAAAGGCCAGCTTGCAAGGCACCGTCTGTTAAAAAGGTCGGTGGGAAGAATAAGCATACAATGATTGTAGCACTTGTTGTCATAAGGAAGCTTTTCGTATAAGGCGGAACATCTGTAGCGACTCGCCCGCTTGCGAAAACATAAAATGAAAAAGAGACGGCAGCTAATAGCCCGAAGATGATACCTTTCGTAGAAAAATTTTGTCCAAGATCTTCAAATACTCCACCTGCAAATAGAGTACCAGTAAATAAAATAATAATAGATATAACTTTCTCACGGCTTGGCAACGTGCGATTTGCAATTGCTTCGATAACTACACCAATCCATGTGAACTGGAAGAGTAAAACGACAGCGATAGATGCTGGCAGTTCTTCTACAGAAATAGCATAGAAAATACCAGTCATACTCATTGTTGTGCCGACCGTTAGTAACGAAAAGAATTGTTTTTTTGTCACTTTATGACGCGAAAAGAAAAGAACGAGAAAAAGTAGTCCAATCCAACCGAAGACATATTGTCCACCTAATAGCTGATGGGCTGAAAAGCCATCCATAAAACCGAGCTTAAAAATAGTAGAAAGTACACCGTAGCTACAAGCTCCAAATAAAACGAGTAATGAATACTTAAACTTCTCCATAAAGATCCTCCTTATAAAGTGAAACCTTAATCAGTGGGGGTTTTGTTCATCCCCCACTGATTATTAGCCCACACCAATCGGGCGTTTACGAGCAGTTGATCTCCCACCTAACTTTTTTGTTCCAGCTGAATTTTGAGGTGGGAGTCTTACTGCCCGCAAATAGCGGGATAAGAAATAAAAAACGCCCGCTATCCAAATAAGGACAACGGGCGAACGAAACAGAGTAAGACACTCTACAAAATTCCGCCACTCATACGAAGTATGAGTTTGGGGTATGAAATTATAGTAGTTTACATTGCTTTTGGAAAAACAATCGAGCATTTTACACCTTGAGGTGTGTTTTGTATTCCATAAGGAAACTGATGTTTATCTAGTATTTGTTTTACAATATATAAGCCAAGGCCGCTACCTTGTACTAAACCATTGTTTCCAGGGTTAGCACGATAGAAAGGCTCAAATAAATGAGCGAGTTTGTCTTCATCGATTTGTGAACCTGTATTTAACACTTCTAATGCGTAACCGTTTGGTTTTTCATACAGCTTTATATATACATGCTGATGATCGATTGTATAATGAATTGCATTTGAAATAATGTTAAAAATAGCAGTTTGAATAAACTGAGGATCAGCTGAAATTTGTACATCTTGTTTAATATTAGATTGAACATTTAATTGCTTTACAGATATAAAGTAATCTACTTTTTTCATAACGTCCTCAATGATATTAGATAGTGAAATAACTTCTAAATTCGGTTTAAATTGAGGGTTTTGTATTTTGGATAATTCTGACATTTTTTCCGTTAATATGTTAATATCTTGCATCATCTCGTAGGATCGCTTTAAGTATTTGTCTCTATCTTTGTAAGCACCGATTCCGTGAATCATGCCATCTAGTTGTCCCATAACGGCTGCGATTGGTGTTTTTAATTCATGGGACACCATAGACATAAATTCTTTCCGAGATTGTTCTAATTGTTGTTCTTTCTTGAGTTCATTTCGTAAATCTTTATTTGTTTCATGTAAATTCTTCACAATATGTGGGACCTGTGAAGCGGCTACTTGCAAATTAAAATCTGTTTGATCTGCATTTTTGTTAAGTGATTGTTTATCTGAAAAGTCCAGCTTCATAATGTCCTTTAAAGTATCACTCATATATTGAAAAGGCTTGGCAATTAGTTTTGCATAAACTAAAGAACCGAGCAAAGATAATGCAAGCATTGTTGCACCAATATGCGGAGCTAATTGGTGCAGAGCATCTGCTAAACTTGGATTATCATGCGATTCACTTGTTTTATTCGTTGCATTTTGCGTATGTAAGGCATTATTGCTAGCGGCGTTTTTTTTAAGTCCAGTAGGTGAATCCGTTTTGTTACTTTTTCCCGAAATATTTTGCGTATTTTCTTTCGCGTTTGCTTTTGCAGTTTGACTAGGCTGCAAAATATGATTGATGGCTGTCGAGAGTGTTTTAATATCTATACTAGAAGGCTGAAAATTCGAGATGCTACTCTCTGATACAGCCTTATTTTGTTCCTTTTTACTTTGATCGTTTTTCTTATCTGACTCCGCATGTTCTACATTTTGTGTTTCAGGATTTTTCGTATAATGCCCTTTATCGTAGTTTGAGGCTAAAAAATAAATAATTTGATAAAGGCAAAGTGATAAAAGGATACAAAACAATAAGGTTTTGATGAAAATATTTTTGGTGATGTTGTCTTTGCTACGCTTCGATTTTGTAGCCAATGCCTTTCACCGTTTTAATATAATTAATTCCTAATTTTTTTCTTAAGTTTTTAATATGTGTATCTATTACTCTTACATCACCATAATGCTCATAGCCCCATACCTTATTCAACAAATCACTTCTTGATAATACTTTTCCACGATTTTGTAGCAAAGTATATATAATTTCAAATTCTTTTGTTGTTAATTCAATTTGATTACCATGAACATAAGCTGCGTATGCTGTAGAATTTAACATCAATTCATGGAATTGTAGTATAGTTGCGGTTTCAGCTTCCTTCGTTGTTGTCCTTCTTAATACAGCTTCTACTCGTTTAATAAATACCGCGTAATGGAACGGTTTCGTAATATAGTCATCAATACCTAACTCAAATCCTTTAATTTCACTTTCTTCATTATGTAAGCCTGTTAACATAATGATTGGTACATCAGATTGTCCTCGCATAATTTTACAAATACTATAGCCATCTATATCTGGTAACATTACATCGAGGAGGACAAGATCGTATGAGTTTTTTTGGAAAAGAAGAATGCCTTCTGTTCCAGCACCAACTACATCAACAGTAAAGTTTTGTGCCATTAGAAATTCACGAATAAGTTCTTGTATATCTGGGTTGTCTTCAATCACCAGTATATGCGTCATAGTAACACCTCCTAAATAACGCTTTTTACTGCAATATTCGAATTCATCATTCTTTGGATGACTCAGATTGTTTATACATATAATAAGCCCCCGCTATAAAATAATCATGAAAGTAGCAAGGGGAATTGTTTATTGGAACTGCATGTTTCAGAATCACAGTAGTTCTATTATAGTATGTAATGCAAAATTTATAAAATATTGTAACTGTATAATTTTAATATCCATTTTTATCAATGTTTTAATGATATTTAGTACAATCTACTCTCATTATATATGCAAGTATAGTTGTTTCGCTACTGTAAATGAATAAATAAAAAAAGCCAAGACATAAAATTCTTGGCTTTTGTTCATAGGTTATTTTACAGTGACAGTGGCTTGTTCATGAATACGCTCAAATAACCAATGTATATCATTGTTATACATGCGAATACAGCCAAGCGTTGTAGCTTTGCCAATCGCCTGATTATTGTTAGTCCCGTGAATCGCATATGTTGTTCCGTATGTTCCTGCCATATTTAATCCGAGCCAACGGTCACCAAGTGGATTACGCGGATCGCCGCCTTTAATTCCCCTTGTATAATAAGGACGGTTTTTAATTTTATTTACGATTTGAAAAGTACCTTTAGGTGTAGGCGTTGCTGTTTTTCCAGTAGCGACAGTGAAGCTTTTTATGAATTTCCCATCTTGATAATAATCCATTTTATTTATCTGCGTGTTTACGATAAGCTGATCTTTCGTTGTAGCTGCCTCTGCAGTAGTGAATGGAAGAGTTAAAAATCCTAATGATAATAGCGCACTTAATAATAATTTTTTCATTATATTCTCCTTTTACTATTTTAGTAGTATTACATACAATGAATTTGTAATCCACGTAATGCTTGATGGACGTTTTCATTTAATGTTTCAAAAAATGTAGTGATTTTTGTATTGTGTTTGTTGTTTTTATCGATGAGCAATCTTTCATTTAGTAAAAGTTCACCGTGTAGTCCGAAGCTCTGTACTTGAATAGTCATTTCATTTTCTGTTTCAGAAATGATAGGTAAGAAATAATGAAACGCTTTCGTTGGAAGGATATAGCTTTTTCCAATCATGCTTTCTTGATTAGAATTAGTCCATTTTTTCGTGACAATCTTAATATTCTTTTTAGAAACGACAAAAGATAGCGTTGTGGATTTTGTTAAACTTACTTCAAACTCGTTTGTTTCACATATGTGTAAATTAAAAACGGTTTCATTTTGATGAGATTCAACATTTGTATTAATAAAATCATGCATTTTATAAGCTTCCATTTCTTATTCACCCTTTTTTCAATTTCGAAAAGCGACTTATATTTATTCAATTTAATGTTTAGTCATATATTGGTTAAATTTTTCAACAAATTTCGATATAATCTTACAATACGTATATGAAGCTAATATGAAGTTCGTATGAGTTTGTGATGGTTTTTTATAGGGAACAAAATAAGGTCATCTTCGAGTGTTAAAAATTGGGTAAAAATGTATATTAATGGATTTTATCCGTACGATAGATAGTTGTTAGCTTGTTTTAAAATGATAATGGATATAAGCAAATAGAGAACAGAAAATTTTAGTGTTAGCCTTACAAAAATGTAATAAAAATGTAAGCTATTGTGATAGTTATTTCGACAATTTTTTTATACAATAATAGTAAGAAGTTGCACGTGATTGAAAGGAGAGATGACATGGAATGGGTTCATGAATTATTTCAGCAGTACGGGTACTACGTTGTACTTGTTGGCTTGCTGTTAGAATATATTGCACTTCCGTTTCCGGGAGAGCCAACATTAGCATATGCGGGATTTTTAGCACAGAAGGGTGATTTAAGTTTACCGATTTTAATTATCCTATCCTTTATTGGGACAAGTGTAGGAATGACAATTCAATACTTTTTAGGAAATAAATTAGGTATGCCTTTCGTTCAAAAATATGGGAAATACGTATTTTTAACACAAAGAAAAATTGATTTAACGAGAATGTGGTTTGATAAGTATGGATATTTTCTTATCTTTATCGGCTTCTTCATTCCAGGCGTACGCCACTTTACAGGATACTTCGCAGGAATTATTAACCTACCATTCCGGCGCTTTGCAATCACAATTTATTCCGGTGCTTTATTTTGGGTATCATTCTTCTTAATCGGTGGCTACTGGCTAGGTGGTAACTTACATGATATTTTCGGAGCACTGGAAGAGCATATCGGCAAAATCATCTTTGGAGTAGTTGTTATTATAGCAATCACGCTAGGCGTTCGTTTCCGCAAAGAGCTAAAACGAGTATTCGTACAAAACGCAAGTTAATATGGAATCCATTCTATGTCAGATTTTAGGGAGGCAGTGCTTTTGGGCACTGCCTTTTTATTTTATGTTCCAATCTACTTTCAACTTTCCTTTTAACTTATTTCCACTAACTATAATGTAATAAGTTCCTGTTTTAATTGCCGCGAATTGGTACGTATTAGGACTGTTTGAAGCTAAATAGTTTTCTTCCTCTTGAAATTCACTAGACATTTTTATGTCTCCCATGTAGGTATTCGGATTTTCAGATGGTGATTCAATGGTAAATTCTAATATATCACCCCGTTTTAGTTCAATTGGGATTTTATGTTCACCACTGAAATGTTGAAAAGATGCTTCGAAAGAGTTTTCTGTTTTTGTTTCGATCCATTGTTCTTTTGATGTTCCAATCTTTGCTAGATCGATTAAGTTGATTGTGATAAATATAATAAGCATAATGCTTGGCACGAAATATTGTATCCAATTGAATTTTGTTGCTATGACTGTACATAAATAGAAAAAAAGAGAACATACTGCTCCAATTGAACCGAGGAACAAGAACTGTATTAGAGCAGCTTCTTTAAATATTAGGAAGGGAAGAAAGAATAAATAGCCGCAAAAAATATAAAGGCATAATCTCTTAAGTCTTGTATGTGTTTTTAAGTTCAATTTATCGATGCAAATAGAGCAAAAAATTGCATATAAAGCAAGAAGAGGAATGAAGGGAACATATAGTAATTCCCGTAATCCAGCTAAGAAACTATATAGTGTTTGTTGACTAGTTGTTAAGAGAAGTGTGCTAATAAGTAATAATAACAAGAAAGTTGCTGTTAGCTTAGTAAGAATGTAAGAAAAGGTAGATGTTTTATTCATATGTCACCTCCTTTGTTTAATATTTAACATTCATTATATAGGTTATTTGCATCATAATAAATCCTTATTTTTGTCAATTATTAACGTCAAAATGACAATTATAATTGATGAAAATAAGGATATTATTTACAATTTTAATTGAATAAATGAAAAAGAGGTAAGACATGAAGCTTCGAAATCGAGTGAGGGAATTTCGAGCAAAGCATCGTTTATCACAAGGGGATTTAGGGAAAGCGATTGGCTCATCACGGCAAACCATTAGTTTAATTGAGCGCGGAGATTATGCGCCATCTATTGTGTTATCGCTAAAAATCGCACAGATTTTTAGGGCGCCGGTAGAGGAGATATTTACATTAGTGGAGGGGGAAGATGGAGATGGAGAGTAAAGTGAAGGGGAGAAAAACGTTGGACATTTTAAGAAGACCTGCCTTTTCAATGTTTGTTGCCCTTGTTTGCTCCGTTTTATATGGATTTATTCGAATAGAAAAAGTACAGCAAGTCATTGAAGTATGGATGTTTTTTGGAATTGCATTGTTAGTGTTAGCTATCCATGAATTAGGACATGTAATATTTGGTTTGATAGGCGGTTTGGAATTTAAATTTATGACAGTAGGCCCCATTACTGTCCAAAAAGAAAAGGGAAAAATACGAATTAGAGAAAATAAAATGTGGATGTATGTTGGAGGCGTTGCAATGCTGGTGCCGCTTTCTCCATACACACCGAACCTTTCAAGAAAATGGGCATGGATGACTTTAAGCGGACCATTAACGAGTTTCGTATTCGGCATTGTATCAGGTTACATATATATGGTGAGTTATTACCACATGCTTTTATACTTTTCTGTGTTACACCTTGCAATCTTTGTCGTCACAGCAATTCCAATAAAGGGAAAGCTATTAAGCGATGGCATGCAATTTCTCATTTTAATTAAAGATGATGAAAAGGCTAAGCAACATTTATATAACATTCAAGTATCGGGCGAGTTATTAAGCTACAAAAGGCCGAAAGATTGGGATGAGAGTTTAATAGAAATAAGCGAAGAAAAATTAAAAGAGGATAAAGATATAAGAGATATCATGAGTGGACTCATGCTCGTCTTTTTTGCTCGATATGATCAAGAGGGAATGGAAAGAGCGATACCGTATTTAGAACAAATTGTTCAACTACCTGTAACGAAAGAAAATAAATATTTCGTTGGCAGTTTTCATAGTTGGTATCTTTTATATAGAGTACTTTATCAGAAGAAAAGCCTTTCTCTGCAAGAGGCGAAGGAACACGCAAAGGCAATTACAAAAATGGACTTATATGGGTATTACCGCACGCGAGGAATTGTCAAATATTTAGAGGATGATCTAGAAGCTTCACGCATTTATATGAAGAAAGCAGACAAAGAATTGAAGAGCGCTGAGAAGAGTGAAATAGGATATTTACAATTAGAGAGAGAATGGTTTGAGCAGTTGAAGGAGAGGGTATCTTACGATGGGTAAGGTATCCTATTTTTTATATGTCATCTTATGCCGTTCCATAAAAAGTCTGAGGCGAGTAAAATGAGATAAGAAGAGCAAAGATTGGAGGAAGTAAATATGGAAATTTTAACGATTATTTTGATAGTCTTGCTTATTTATGCTGTTTTTAAAGTAGCATATGTAGCATTAAAGATACTCGCGATCCTATTAGTTATCTTTTTAATCGTAGAGTTCGGCAGTAAGTTACTTGGGGGATAGGGTATGTTGTGCGTTTAGGGTGTCGAAGGTTGTCGGTAAATCGATATCCTGTGTCGAAGCGTCGATATAATGAAAAAATCGTTGATATATTTCGGTAAATACTAAGTGGGGTATGCAAACCAATCTAAAAAAGCTGGAAGAATATCTTCCAGCTTACGAGTTACTTTCAATTTGGCGACCGTTATCTTCTTCGTGGTCTTGTAATAGGTTGAATACGTCTGCTAGGCAGAATGCAATAAACCAAGTCCAAAGACCGTGGAAGAAAGCTGAGCTTAATTGAAGTGGTAATGTATAGTTTGTCATTGAGTAGGAAATACATCCGCCAACGATTCCGATCATTGTTAATAACATTGTTTTTTGAGCATTTTCTTCTGGATTGAAGAGGAAGAAAATGTATCCACCTAAAATTGAAGCGCTTACAAACGTTTCGATTCCATTAAAGATGATATTCTCTCCAAGCTGAGTGTTTGTCCAGAAGCAGATTACGCCGCCGATGATGGCAAACAAGATAGCTATTGTATATCGTATATATTGATTCATATGTTCATCTCCCTATGTAATAAGATGATTTGGAAGTCAAAAAGGTAGGTATAGTATATTGAAGTGAATTTTAGTTGTACGTATCTTTTTATAAAAAGATCAGTGAAGAATAACTAAGATGATCGGCTTTTTTAAAACCGTTACGTGTATGGTGTCTGAAATATACCCGACTTCTCGTTTCTTTTTGCTTATAATAATAAGAGAAACTTCCAAGTCTATATACTCTTTTTTTGTAAGTCTAATTTCATTATAACACATTTAGGGACACAATAATAGAATTATCTGATTTTGTAATAAGTGTAAAAAATAAAAAGCGCAAGGAATTGTAGTTCCTTGCGCCTTTTTATATACGTTTGAAACGTCCAACAATTTCAACGGTTTCAGTAATATTCATAAATGCTCGATTGTCTACTTGGCGAATGATACGTTTCATTTCGCCTAACTCGTAGCGAGTTACGACAGTGTAAATCATTTTTTTCTTATGGTTTGTATAGCCGCCGACAGCATCTACCATTGTTACGCCACGTATGCCGCGATGTAGTAGTGCGCTTTTTATTTCCTCGCCTTTTTCTGTAACTGTCATTATCGTTAATTTAATATGTTTCGTATGCACAGCATCAATTACTTTGCTGACTACAAACCGGCTAATTAACGTATAAAGCGTAATATCCCATCCGAAAATGAATCCTGCTGCAACAAGTAAAATTAAGTTGAATCCAAAGATGATTGCTCCAATTGAAACATCGCGATGTTTCGCTACAATCAATCCAACAACATCAAAACCACCTGTTGAAGAAGCAAATCGGAATATAATTCCTGAGGCCGCGCCGCAGATGACACCACCGAATACAGAAGATAATAAAATATCGTCTGAAACTTGATGTACCGGGATAATATTCATCGCTAAAGATGATATAGCTACAAAGTATGCTGTTAAAAAGGTTGTCTTCTTTCCTAAGTAAAAGTGACTTAAAATAAGAAGAGGAATGTTTAGTAAAAAGATAAGTGCACCGATATTGTAGTGCATTAAATAACCGATAATCATCCCTACGCCAGCGAATCCACCGCTAATCATATTATGCGGGATAAAAAACATATTCATAGAAATTGCATACAAAATAGAAGCTATAAAAATAACAATCAACTGTATTATAAATTCTAGGTGAAATGTTTTAGCTGCTGGGAAGGATAAAAAGGCGGTGTCGGGAACGTAATCGGCGTCTCCTAGTTGACCCATAGTATGTTTCATCTCCATATTCATTTTTGATTACAAGAAGAGAATAAAGCTTTTTTCAAAAACTGGCAATAGTTTTATTATAATGCAAAAATTTTATAAATTTCTAACAAATTAAACCTATTCAAAGATGTGTGTGAATATACTAAAGAAAGCGAATACATTGATTTTCTAGCATAGTTTTTTTGAGAAAATATGCAAAATTCTTTTTTGAAAATAAAAGGAAATAGAGAATGTTTGTTGAATGTGCTAAAATGACTTTATTAAGGATGTGAAGCGATGGAATTTTTATTGCAGGATGCAATTTTATATATATCGTTTGTAACGACGGCGCTTTGTTTATTAGAAGTCTTTTTTCTTGCTAACGTTTCTCGTTTCGTACGCCAGCAAGCATCGAGTGGTAGACAGAGAGCTTTTAAACTAGTTGATACATGTGAAGAGGGTATAGGAAATGTACCGCTATTTTCTATTTTTTATAAATATGGAATGATTCGTTCTGTTCGCAGACAAGAATCGAGTGGAGAGAGTGACGAGGTAGGTCCGTATACACCAATGTTTCGCTAATTAATTACGAAACATTGGAGGAATGAACATGTTAAAATCATACCGAGCTGCGCTCATTAGTTTATCAATATTACTTGTTTTTGTTTTATCAGGCTGTAGTAATGCAGGCACAATTGATTCACATAGTACGGGAATTTGGAACCATTATTTTGTATATCCAATCTCGTTTATGATTCAATTTGTTGCTCATCATATACCTGGTGGAAGTTTCGGGATTGCTATCATTGTCATTACACTTGTTGTTCGTTCAGCAATGATTCCATTAGCTGTTTCGCAATATCGCAGTCAAATGAAAATGAAAAAGATGCAACCTGAATTACAGAAGCTGAAAAAGAAACACGGTGATGTGAGTAAAGATCTTGAAAAACAAAAGCAGTATCAAAAAGAAATGTCAGAACTAATGAAATCAGGCGGTTGGAATCCATTAGCTGGGTGCTGGCCAATCTTTATACAAATGCCAATTTTCTCTGCTTTGTATTATGCGATTAGCCGAACTGAAGAGATTCGTATATCTTCGTTTTTATGGGTGAACTTAGGACATGCAGATCCGTATCATATATTACCGATTATTGCAGCGTTCACAACATTTATTCAAATGAAGGTGTTCCAATCCAATGTAACGCCTGGAGAGCAAGTACAAATGCTGAAAATACAGCAAATTATGATGCCGGCAATGATTTTATTTATGGGATTTGCGGCACCGTCAGGACTTGTGTTGTATTGGATTACAGGTAACTTATTTACAATGACACAAACAATTGTGTTAAGAAAAGTAATGGAACGTGAAGAATTACAATTACAAAAAGCTTAGAAAAACGCCGCTCGTGATGAGCGGTGTTTTTTTTCGTAAATGCCCGATTGGTGTGGGCTAATAATCAGTGGGGGATGAACAAAACCCCCACTGATTAAAGTTCCATTTTATTTAACTCGTTAAGGAAATTTTAAGAAATCAACATTACTATTGGCATTGTATACGAAAGTGTACACGCTTTAGAAATATGAAGGAGGAAATTTCCTATGAAGAAGAAAACAGTTGGGTATTTAGCAATTGCAGGTGCTCTATCATTTGGAATTATAGGAGGAGTTGGTGTACCGGCGTTTGCGGCAACTAATACCCCGGCAGCTGAGCAAGTTACAAAAGAAACTGCGAAGAAGAATTTAGATGAGGCAACGAAACAAAAAGTGAAAACAATTATGGATGATACAAAGAAACAATTAGAGGGACTAGGTGTGAAATTCCCAGAGAAGGATAAGCACAAGGACATGTTTGCGGGATTAGATGAAGCGACAAAAGAAAAAGCAAAATCAATTTTAGAGCAAGAAAAATCCGGGAAACTAACTCGTGAACAGGCAAAAGAGGAATTGACAAAACTAGGTGTGAAATCCCCAGAAAAGGGTAATCACAAGGATATGTTTGCAGGATTAGATGAAGCAACAAAAGAAAAAGCGAAGTCGATTTTAAAACAGGAAAAATCCGGGAAACTAACTCGTGAACAGGCAAAAGAGGAATTGACAAAACTAGGTGTGAAATTCCCAGAAAAGGGTAATCACAAGGACATGTTTGCAGGATTAGATGAAGCAACAAAAGAAAAAGCGAAGTCAATTTTAGAACAAGAAAAATCCGGGAAACTAACTCGTGAACAGGCAAAAGAGGAATTGACAAAACTAGGTGTGAAATCCCCAGAAAAGGGTAATCACAAGGACATGTTTGCAGGATTAGATGAGGCGACAAAAGAAAAAGCGAAGTCAATTTTAGAGCAAGAAAAATCCGGGAAATTAACTCGTGAGCAAGCGAAAGCGGAATTAACAAAATTAGGTGTGAAACTTCCTGAGAAAGAGAAGCATGAAGACATCTTTGCGAACTTAGATGCAGCAACAAAAGAAAAAGCGAAAGCGATTCTAGAAAATGAAAAGAAACAACTAGCGGAATTGAATGTTGATCTGCCACATCATAAGTTTTTTATGAAAAACGAAGATAAATAATTGAACTATGTTGTATCTTTCGTGTGGGCAACCGAAAGGTACATATGCGAGGGGGCTGTCTTTGGAACAGCCTCCTCTTATTATTGTCGTTTTTTGTTGGATAATCGATGTGTTTTGAAAATCGCCGATATATTTTTATGTACCATCTCATGTCGTTCATGGAAGAGGAGATTAGAGAAATATTGTAGCTTCTGTTATAATATAAGGAGAGAAATATTTCTTATGTTATATAAAATATATATTGATTTTTTCTAACAATTCAATATAATGAACAATAACTACAAAATTCGACATCAAGAAGTGATGATGAGGACATGATCAATTTTTTACGATTCTCAGAGAGGGAAGCCTTTGGCTGTGAGCTTCCTAATACGGGGAAATCGATTACCACCTCTGAACTGCAGCAGTGAACGGATACCTAGTAATTGCTTGCCGGCAAAAACCGTTATTTAGACTTGAGAAATTGGTGAAGTGTGTAACTTTACGAATTGAAACAAGGGTGGAACCACGAATATAACACTCGTCCCTTTTTTAGGGAGGGGTGTTTTTTTATTTCATTTTTGCATCACACTAGAATTGGAAGGAGGATACGCAGCATGCATCATGATGAGAAAAATAAAATTGGTTTAACAGTAGCACTTTCTATCGTAGTAGGAACTATTATTGGGTCTGGTGTGTTTATGAAACCAGGGAGCGTATTAGATTACTCAGGGAGTTCTAATATGGCTATTCTTGCTTGGGTAATTGGTGGTTTGTTGACGTTAGCAAGTGGTTTAACAGTAGCCGAAATTGGAGCGCAAATTCCGAAAAATGGTGGGTTGTATACGTATTTAGAGGAGATTTACGGAAGCTTTTGGGGTTATTTATCAGGTTGGATGCAAACGATTGTTTATGGACCAGCTATTATTGGAACATTAGGTTTGTACTTTAGTTCTTTAATGATTAATTTTTTCTATTTAGATAAAGTATGGAATTTACCAATCGCAATTGGAACAGTTGTGTTCCTAGGCGTTGTAAATAGTATGGGAACAAAATACGGAGGTATCGTTCAAACAATCACGACAATTGGGAAGATGATTCCGATTATATTAATTGTTGTGTTAGGTTTTTGGAAAGGGAATAGCGATATCTTTAACGTAGTTGTGCCGATATCAGAAAATCAAAGTATCGGAATGGCAATTTTAGCAACGTTATTTGCTTATGACGGCTGGATTCTACTCGCTTCGATTGGTGGAGAAATGAAGAATCCAACAAAGTTATTACCGAAAGCAATGACAGTTGGGATTTTAATTGTAACGGCTGCTTACGTGTTAATTAACTTAGCGTTATTAAATGTATTACCAGCAGCGAAAATTGTAGACCTTGGAGAAAATGCAACAGCGACAGCTGCGGGCATGTTACTTGGAGAATATGGCGGAAAAATTATTAGTATCGGTATTATCGTTTCTATTTTCGGCTGTTTAAATGGAAAGATTTTAACGTTCCCACGTATTCCGATGTCGATGGCAGAGCGTGGACAACTTCCATTTTCTAAGTTTATTGCAAAAGAAAATCCGAGATTCAAAACACCAGCAAATGCGATTACTGCTGAAATCATTTTAGGAATTATTTTAATGATTATTAGTGATCCGAATAAGCTATCTGAGATTTCCGTATTTATTATTTATATTTTCTATGTAATGACATTTATTGGTGTATTCATTTTACGAAAACGTAACAAGGATAAAGAGCGTGCATATAGTGTACCGCTATTCCCAATTGTACCGATCGTTGCGATTTTAGGATCATTGTTTGTAATTGGTAGTGCGATTATTAACGATCCGGTAAGTTGTTTCTTATCAATTGGAATTATATTTACTGGACTGCCGGTGTATTGGTATTTAAATAAGAAGAAAGAAAGTGGAGTTTAATGATTGGAAGGCAGGCGTATAATACGCCTGCCTTTTTATTGTGAAAAAATTATACTTGCGTCCATTTTTCTTTTAGGTTACTATAGCGGTAGTAACCTAAAAGAAAGTGTGGGGAAAGTCTTGAATTTTCGTGTGTATATTTTAGCTATCGCGGCTTTCGTAGTCGGAACGGTTGAGCTAATTATAGGAGGAACGCTCGATTTAGTTGCCAATGATTTAGGTGTGTCGATTAGCGCAGCTGGTCAGCTTATAACCGTATATTCGGTAGTATTTGCTTTGTCAGGTCCAGTTTTATTAGCATTAACAGGGAAGTTCGAAAGAAAAACATTATACATTGGGGCATTATCGATTTTCTTAATTGGAAATATCATTTCAGCATGTAGTGTGAATTACGGAATGTTAATGTTCTCAAGGGTCATTTGTGCAGCTGGTGGTTCGCTTATTATTGCACTGTCGGTAACACTTGCATCTAGTGTAGTAGAACCGCATTTTCGTGCGCGTGCAATTGGAATCATTTTCATGGGGATTAGTGGCTCGCTCGTACTTGGAGTACCGCTCGGTCTTGTACTCGGAAATGCATACGGATGGCGTGCACCATTTGTGTTAATTTTGATATTAACTGTTATGGCAATTGCTTGTAT
This sequence comes from Bacillus sp. H1a, assembly GCF_000633475.1. Classification (NCBI taxonomy): domain Bacteria; kingdom Bacillati; phylum Bacillota; class Bacilli; order Caryophanales; family Bacillaceae; genus Bacillus; species Bacillus sp. H1a. Next base: position 182,594 of record NZ_AYMH01000019.1, read on the forward strand.
TTCATTATTCTTAACGAAAGTACCACCGACATCGGTGCTATCAATAAGAGAGCAAATCGCTACGTTAAAAGATAAAAAAATTGTAAGTGCACAGTTAACATCATTTTTATTTTTAACGGGGCATTTAACACTATATGCATATTTAACACCTTTCTTAAAAGATGTCATGCATGTTGAAGCAAACTGGATTAGTGTGTTTTACTTTATTTTCGGAATCGCAGCAGTAATCGGCGGTGGCTTCGGTGGATGGCTTGCTGATAAATGGGGATCGAAGAAAAGTATTATTTCCGTCATTATCGTATTTGCCTGTGCAATATTCATGTTGCCGATGATGACATTCTCATTCCCACTTTTCATTATTATGATGGGACTTTGGAGTATGCTGAGCTGGGCGATTTCACCTGCACAGCAAAATTATTTAATTGAGATTGCGCCGGAATCAGCTGGTATTCAGCAAGGCTTAAATAACTCAGCACTTCACTTAGGTATTGCGCTCGGTTCAACAGTAGGCGGAGTTGTTATTGAGAAATCATCTGTTATAAATAATGCGTGGGTAGGCGGCGGTTTTATAATATTGGCATTGCTCTGTGCGATTTTCTCAATTACGAGAGGTCGTTCGGATCAGTTTGTGAAGGAAGAATCTATCGTTTGATAGGTTCTTTTTTTGGTTTGAAAAAATTAAAGGATTTAGTAGAAGGATGAAGAAGGATGTAGGTAATGAGGTGATAATCTATGGATTCAAACTTTTCGATAATTGGTTTTCTATTTACTATTGTACCATTCTTTCTTGTAATTTTTTTATTTAGATGGGTTCGTTTCATCTATCAAAATTCTGAGAAACAAGTTGAGCAAAATGAGAAAATCATTGAGCTATTGATGGAGATAAAGGAAAAAGATAAGTGACATGTATCAGTTTGAAATTTGTTTTTTCGTAAATCAAAAAGGCACTTAGGAAGTGCCTTTTTATTATTTTTGAAAAGTTTAAGTATGTAATACCCATTTGTCAATAGCAGCATGAGAACGAGCAATTTTAAAGTTGCTTATTGCTTTGAAACTTTCTCAACAATTCGACAAGATGCTACAAAAAAACCACCTATTCTCTTTTTTTCACTTATAAGTACAATGAAACAGTAAGATTGCTTCATGTAGAAATTTATATATGGTGGTGGAGAGAGTGGAACGAAAGATGGTAGGAAAATGGTTTAGTTTTTTAAGTGCTCTTATTATTTTGTTAGGAATTGGAATACCACAAGTAAAGGCAGAAGTAATGAACAGAGAAACATATGGAATGGATTGGAGTTATAGTAAAGCAAAAGATCGTGAAATAAAGACGGAAATAATTAAAACTGCTTCGGGTAGTATTGCGTATTGTTTAACGCCTGATTTACGTTCTCCTAATGGAGATGATTTACCTGAGATGGGAAAAACATCTGATGCTGTATATCGTGTTTTACTTAATGGATATCCTCAAAAAAGCCCATCGGAATTAGGTGTAGCTACAGTGGAAGAAGCACATTATGCTACACAATTAGCAGTATGGATTGCAGCGAATGAATTAACTGAAGAAGATTTAGTTGCAAAAAATAAACAAGTACATAATCTTATGAAGCGTTTAGTAGAGGCTTCGAAAAAAGAAACTGGATCACAAGATGTATTTTTTAAAGTTAATCCTATAGATCCACAAACTGCAATACAAAAAGGTGATTATTTAGAAACAGGGTTTTATGCAATTCAAACAAATGCAGTTTCTGGTTCCTATACAATTCTGCCTGAAAATGCTCCTAAAGGCATTCGAATTGTAAATGAAAGGGGAGAAGAGAAAAGTACATTATCAATTAACGAAAAATTCAAAATTATAATCCCGAAAGATACGATTAGTGGGAATTTTAAAATGAAAGTGAAATCTACTTTAACAAATTTACAGGCAATTGCTTTTAAAGGTTCGGGGAAAATTCAAAACACAACGATATTGCTACAAAGAAATAGTGAGAAAATCAGTACAGATTTAATCGTGAACTGGGAATCAGTAGGATCTTTAAAGATTATGAAATTAGGAGAACAGAAGGAAGTATTAAAAGGGGCTATCTTTGAAGTTTCTAATGTGAATGGAGATTTTAAACAACATGTCACTACAAATAATAGTGGAATAGCAGAATTGAATAATCTTCCAATCGGTATATATAACATAAAAGAAATTCAAGCACCAGCTGGATATGTGTTAGACAGTAATGTTAAAAAAATTGAAGTGAAAACTGGTGAAATTGCTTTATTAGAAATGAAAAATGAAAATGTAAAAGGTGAACTAGAAATAACAAAAGTAGATGTGGCAGATGGAAATACAAAACTACCAAATGCAGAGTTTACAATTTATAACGAACAAGGAAAAGAAGTAGCAAAAGGAAAAACGAATGAGCAAGGTGTAGCGAAATTTAAACTACCATACGGAAAGTACACATATAAAGAAACAATAGCGCCGAATGGATATGTAATGAATGAGGAGACATTCTCGTTTGAAATAAAAGAGAATGGAGAAATTATTAAGCATATCGTTCAAGATAAAAAAGTAGAAGGTGAACTAGAAATAACAA